>CANMZY010000256.1:0-5269 GCA_947502425.1 Verrucomicrobiales bacterium | reverse complement strand
GCGCCGCCGTGCGAATGTTCTGGTCGCCGCCCGCCTCCATGAGTTTTTTCAGCCCGGTGACCAAATCCTTTTTATCGCGAGTCTGGAGGTCGGTGAGGATCAGGCCGTGCAGTCGCTCTTCACCTTCCGGCAGGACCGCACGGGCCGCGAGGATGAGCGGGACGAGTTTGGGCGATGGGATGTCGCGAATGCCCTGGAGGCATTGCGAAAGCTGATCGGGTTTGGCCATGAGTGCGCCGAGGCGCTGGAGGGCGGCATCGGTGCCGATCCACGCGAGCGCGCGGGCGGCGGGGCGGAGCGGGCCGGTGGTCCCCGCGGCCGTGAGGGAATCGACCACCGACCACGCGGCTTCTTTCGAGCGCCGGGCGAGCGCCGCGGCGGCCTGGTAGCGGACGGTGTCGTCCTTGTCCTTGAGGAGGGTTTGCAGCCAGGCGGCGGCCTGGTCGCCGCCCCCGACTTCCAGAGCTTCGGCGGCGGCGGCGCGGAGTTCCGGCCGGGTGTGCTCCATCCATTTCTTGAACTCGGCGGGGTCCACCTTGCCTTCCAGCGCGGACAGGGTCACCAAGGCACGTCCCCGAATCCAAGGACCGGCCTTTTCATTGGCCAGCAGGGCGCGGGTGGCCCGGAGACCGTCCGTGACGCGATTTTTCGCAAAGCAGTGGAGGGCCTCGGCCTGGAGGATCCAATCGTCGGATTCGAGTTGCTGGAGCATGCGCCCGGTTCCCACGGGAGCAGGCGCAGGCGCAGCGGAGGAAAGGGTGCAGCTAGCCAGCATGGCGGCGAGCAGAAAGAGATTGAGCCGGGGAAGCACCGGGTAAGGGTGCAGCAACTGGATCGATCGGGAGGCAAGGGCTGGTGTTTTGGCAGGCATCGAATGGTTGGTGGGGTGGTCGGTGGTCTGTATTCGGTGCTACAGCCAATCTGCCTGGCAGACAACGTTAGCGCTGGTAGATCGGCAGGAAGCGGTAAGGCACGCCGATGATGAGGATCGACATGCCGGTGGCAAAGGCTGGGCCGCCTTCGCCATTCCAGCTTCCATCCGCAGCCTGCATGGAGACGACGGTGGCGGCGATCTTGGGATACCATTTTTGGAAGTCCGTTTCGCCCGACTGATAGATGGCTTGAATGGCGTAGTAGTGCGCGTAGTGGAAGCGCGGGTAGCCTTTCTCGAACTTCTTGTCGGGATAAGCCTTCAGGAAAGCCAACCCGCGCTGGGCCTCCTTGCTGTTGCGCTGGCCGGTCATGATGAGGGACATCACCCCGGCGGCGGTGCGCGCAAAGCCGACGTCGCCGCTCGTCGGCATATATTTGAACCCTCCGCTGCCTTCTTCCTGGCAGGACTTCACGTATTTGACGGCCTTTTCAATGGTGGCAATCGGGACCTGGATGCCGGATTCGTGGGCGGAGTTGAGCGCCACAAGCTGCATAACGGTCATGGAAAGATCGGCGTCGGTGGGCGTGGGTGAGTAGCGCCAGCCACCGAGGGTGCTTTGGGCGCGGAGGATGATGTCCACGCCGGCGCGCAGCGTAGTCCCCACGGCGGGGTTCTTACTTTGGCCCCATGCTTCGGACAGGGCGAGGACGGCCAGGCCGTGCTCATACATGCCGGCATGGTTGTTCGGAGTCCCCAGAAACCCGCGCTGGCTCTTGCCTTTGTTGATGAGGTAGGTGAGGCCGTTCTCCATGACCACGCCGTAGCGGCCACCACGGCCTGGGATGTAGCCTTTCAGCATGAAAGCCATGAGGGCCGCGGACGTTTCCGCCACGTCATTATTCCCGGTGCCCCAGCTTCCGTCGGCTTTCTGCACGCCCTCCTTGGCGAGATAATCCAGACCCTTGGTGATGGCGGTGCGGACTTCCGGGGTCAGGCGCACCACGCCCACGACTTGCTCGCCGGCGCCTTCGTCCTGCGCCCGGACCGGCTGGACCGGGGCGGCGACGAAAGCCGCGGCCGTCAGCGTTGCGACGAGGGTTTTGGTGATGGGGTAATGTTTCATTCGGCGAGTGTTTCGTAGTATTCGGCGACTTGTTGCCGGAATTCGGGCGGCAGTTGCTGGACGTAGTTTTGGATGGCCGCCGAGCGATTGCGGCGCGAGAGCGAGTCGAGCATGTGACCTTTGCGATTCACATCCCCGCCTCGCCCGTCAATTTCCGTTTTCCCCCCTTTGGCGTAACTTTCCGCGAGATCCGGCGGGTCGCCTGCGAACTTGGGCGGGGTCCCCCTGCCTGGTTTTTTCCCTTTTCCTTTTCCCTGTCCTTGACCCTCACCTTGACCCTCACCTTGACCCTCACCTTGACCCTCACCTTGACCCTCACCTTGACCCTCACCTTGGCCTTCGCCAGCGCCTTCGCCCGCTGCATCAGCTCCTTCAGTTCCTTCGCTGGCTTCGCCGGCATCCGCCAGGGTGAGTTCACCGATCTCGACGGGGGGCGCTTCGGTTCCGAGTTCCGCTTTGACTTGGGCGATGGCTTTTTCGAGGGCCGCGATGACGGCGAGTTCGGCGGCAAGTGCCGGTTCCTGTTTGCCGACATTCAATTCGGTGACAGCGACACCCACGGCTTTGTGCGCTTCGGTCAGCGATGCGCTGACTTCGGCGGAGGTGGGTGATGTCGGGGAGGTCGGCGCTGCGGGAGTTGCCGGCGGCGTGGCGGCCGGGAACAGCTTTTCGGCCACGCTGGGGGCGAAATTCTTGATGGCGTTTTCGAGCAAATTGCCGATCCCGATCTGGCGGGCCTCGTATTGCGACTTCTCGGCCTGAAACGCCACAGTCACCGCCTGTTTGGTGTCCTGATAGAGATCCTTTTCGGCGGCCAGGATGCGGGCCAGTTCGCTCACCAGGTCGGACATGGTTTCTTCCGAGAGAATTTTCTCCGCTTTCCGCAGAATGACGAGGGCCTGATCCTGCGCACCGACCGCACCGATCGCCTTGCTCTGGGTGACCTGGTCAATGGCCGCGGCCAGTCTGGCGTCCGGCTTACCTTCGACCAGAACCTGCTCGGTCTTGCCCAAACGGGCGCCCAGTTCCTGATCAACCGCCTGCTTGCGCGCCGTGGTCAGCATCTCAAAAAACTGGACGTAACGTTCAATGACGCCTTGCTGGGCGCGCGAAACCCGGCCCTGGTCGAGGGCGCCGGCTTCGGGTTGCAGGATGAGTTTTTTGCCCCACTCGGCCGTCTGCTTGCGCAGGAATTCCTCGGTCTTGATGATCTCGCGTATTTCCTTGAGCAGGCGGTCGTCGGCCAGAATGGAGCTGGCTCCCTCGATAATCTTGTTGAGGTCCGCGACGATGGCCGCGATCTCTTTGTCCGCGCCATCAATGTGCGGCACGGCTTTTCCGAGTTCGCCGCGCGCCTTGCGCAGATGGTCGGTGGCCACGGGCAACCGGCCGGTGCGCAGGGTTTCGACGCCTTTCGCGGTCTTGACAAGCGCCGCGCCTCCGCCTTCTTCGCTGAGTTCGTTGGATTGCAGATCGTCCAGCAGCGAGGCAAAACGGCGATAGACGCCCGTCAGTCGGCGCGAGACATCCATTTGGCGCCGCTCTTCATTGAACAGGCGTTCGCCGGTGAGCAGGATGTCGTCCGCGCCTTTGACCTCAGCGGGTTTTGCGGCGGCAGGTGCGGGCGCGGCTTCCTTTTGAGCACGGACCGGCCCGGCCAGCAGGACTGGCATGGCCAGCGCGATAATCAGGAACCGGACATGGCTATTGAAATGTCTCATAGAGGTTCTCACTTTTGTTTGGGGTCGCTTTCCTGGTTTTTGATTGCTTTGACCTGCGTGGAAGAAGTCATTTCAGAGTCGCGCGAGCGTTTCAACTCCTCGGCCTGGGCCGCTAGTTCCGCCCGGAACCACTCCTTATAGGCCTCGAGCTCGACAATGGTCAGGACTCGCGTCGAGGAGCGACGCTTGCGGTTGGCCTTGTCCGGATGAAGGTCGTCAACTTCGATCGCAATGGCAATCTGTGCCGGGGGTTTCAGCTCGGGAATGGTTTTTTTCAGTTTCCACTCGTGGGTGAACTCCTGGCCGGGCGCGCCCTGGAAGTCCTTGATCTCGATGCGCTCTTCCTTGCCCGCATTGATGGAATAGAGCAGCCAGGCCTTGGCGAGGCCGTGGTCGTCGCTCGCGCGGGCGGTGATCTTGAGGGTCTTGTCCACGGTGGCGAGCCCGTTGGCGGTGGGGCGCAGGAGTTCCACTTCCGGAATTCCGTCCGGAACGACCCGGACTGCATATTGCACATCGTCATACTTGAATTCCTTTTCCCGTTCGGTCCAGCGGAAGGTGTATTTGAAGCCTTCCTTGGCGGTGTGTTCGAATTCGAGCTTGGTTCCGCTCGCGTCGAGTTTGGCTTCGAAAGCACGCTCGCCGATGGTGACCTCGCAGCGTTTCACCGGCGGATTGCAGGTCAGGTTCCAGCGCACTTTGGTCCCCTCGGGGACTTCGAGGTTGAGTTGGTCGCTGGCGATGGCGGCCTTGTTCATGTAGTCGGGGAATTCGATGGTGACCTTGGTGGCCACGACCTGCGGGGCGGTGATGACACGAATGACGTGCTCCTTGCTGCGGTCGTCCCCGACGCGCACGTAATAGCTATGATCGCTGACCAGGCCTTTCACCTCGCGCGAGAAGCTCGCCGGGTCTTCGTCCGATTTCATCGGCAGTTCTTTCCAGGAGACTTTGCTGCCGGCTGGCCGGGTGAAAAGGCGCCCTTCCGGGGGCAGAGCACCGCCGGCCTTGGCGTTAATGATGGCGATGTCACCGACGCGCACGGTCAGGTCGCCTGAAACACTCTTGAGCTGCGTCTGCGTGGGGTAGCGGACATCAGAGCCGGCCAGACGCTTGAAAAAGACGCCGACGTGGTCACTCCAGATGAAGGAGAGGACGGAGAACAGGAGAAACACGCCCACCCCAACGAGCATGAGCTTCTTGATCTGGCCGAAATCCACGATGTCCCGGAAGTCGAGCGGGCGTGCCTGCACGACGGCCTCATCGCGCATGGCCCCGATCAATTCCGTGGAGACGGTGGTCTTGTCCGTCTTGGACGGATCCAACTGCGCATAGGAGACGAGCAGGGAGTTAAGACCACTGTGGCGTCTCTCGACCGCCAGCGAAACGTGGACGGCGTCAAAAGGCTTGAGGTGGCGCACCCACTCGTACCAAACGGCCCAGGCCAGGATGGCGACGTTGATGACGAGCAGCACGATGCCCAAATTGGCGCGCAGGCCGGCTTTGGCGAAGAGACCCCAATCAATGATGAAGCCGATCGCGAGCAAGCCG
>CANMZY010000255.1:0-5350 GCA_947502425.1 Verrucomicrobiales bacterium | reverse complement strand
CGTGATGTCGGCGGGAATGTCCGCCAGTTTTTGGATGCCCTGCTGGAGCAGCGCGAAGCCTTTCGCGCCGCCCCGGTAGAGGGTGAAGACGCTGGCCTCGGGCAGGAACGACCAGCAGCGGTTTTGCAAGGGACAGCTGTAGGGATTGCTGCAATGCGGGCCGATCTGAATTTCGGGATGGGCCTTGGCGCGGATGACCCGTTGCATGGCCTCAATCTGTTCCTCAATGTCGCGGGTCATCGCAGAGACCGGCTTGGTGACATCCTCAAGAGTGAAGAATTTCTGCGGGTTAATCTCGCCGCGCCGGACGAACTCGCCGTTGATGTGGGCCAGGAAACATTTGCGGAGCTTGATGCCTGCGCCGGTGAGCACATACGCCTGGAAGGCGATGTCAGGCAGATGGACATCCTCCTTGAGCGAGGTGGTGGATTTGACTTCGACCAAATCCCACGCATGGCCCGCCACCGGCACAAGGATGTCCACGCGGGCGTAGCCGCCGCCGTGGGCGAAGGTGGCCTCGTAAATGGGGCGACGAAGTTTCAA
Source organism: Verrucomicrobiales bacterium (assembly GCA_947502425.1). Taxonomy (GTDB): domain Bacteria; phylum Verrucomicrobiota; class Verrucomicrobiia; order Limisphaerales; family SIBH01; genus SIBH01. Next base: position 4,807 of record CANMZY010000255.1, on the reverse strand, counting down.
GGCCTCATTTGTCCGCCGGATAGCACCGTCGAAATCGCCGGGTGCAGTATCAATCTCGATACCGCCGGGAAAAAGTTGGTGCGCCAGCGCGCCGACTTCGTTGCCCTGGTCAAAGACGGCCTGCGTTGCCTCGTCAGGAGCCGGAATCTGGTCTTTGGCATTGTAGCGAAACCAGAGCAGCTTCGAGCATTGCCGCCCCATCAGGAAGGTGGATTTGGAGAGATTAGGCTGGCGGGTGATTGGCATAGGCTGTGGCGGGTTTTAATTGAACAGCATCATTCGCTTTCAGAGCAGGTGGCGTTCATGACTTTGGGTGATCAGGATTTACCGGCCAGTTGCTCGATTTCTGTCACCACCCGGTCGAGCTCGTCGATCAATTCGCCCGATTCCGCCTGACGAAAAGCGGTGACCAGGGAGCGGTAATACCAGAGTTGGTCATCTTTCCCACGCGTGAAGCGCGACCAGAGCGCATCGCCTATCCGGCGAAAATCCCGGAGAATGGCGCGGGCATTGTGCAATTTGTCCGAGGCCGACACCAACCGCACCGAGGCCGAGGCCTTGGGAATGTGGGCAATGTATTCCTCCCTTCGTTTCCGCCAGGGTGGTTTGGGAATGGTCACGGAGTCGGTGCAACCCTGCACGATGTCGGCCACGGCATCGCCGAACCGGTGCCGGATGTCTTCGATGCGGCCTTCTCCACCGGCATCTTCGCCGGCATCGTGCAAGAGCGCGCCAATCGCTTCCTCCTCATTCGCGCCGTGCTCCAAGGCGATGCTCGCGACGCCAAGCAGGTGGGCGAGATACGGAATCTCGGTGTCTTTTCGTTTCTGGTGAGCATGGATCAGCACGGCGTAATGCAGGGCTTGATCGAATTTGGGTGAAAGATTCATGGTGCGCGCTTCGCTCGTTTTTCAAATCTCAGCAATCTGGATTCTTTACGTGTTTTGTGCCTGCCGATTTTGGCCCGGCCCCGGGCAAAGTAGAAGCAAAATGCGTTGCGCCATTCGTGCAACTGCTGCCGCTGGCCCGCCACACTCGGCTGCAGAAACCTTGCGATGGGACGACGGCCGCCATAGGCTTCCTTCCGTGGGTTTTCGATTCAGCCGGCGCATGCGCATCCTCCCGGGGCTCAACCTGAACTTCAGCGGCAGCGGTGTGTCGCTGTCCGCAGGCGTGCCGGGCGCGCGCGTGACCTTTGGTCCGCGTGGCACTTACGCTTCCGCGGGCATCCCAGGCACCGGGCTGTCCTATCGGCAGCGCATCGGCGGCGGGCGATCCCCGGGATCTGCGCCGCTGCGCGAGGAGGACCTGAACCTCACGGGCGACCGGACCAACGATGAGCTTGTCCAAAAGGTGCTCCAGCAGGGAACGCAAAACCTGACGCTGACGCCCGGAGAGGCGCGGCGTTACATGGCCGACCCGCGCCTGAAGTTCCTGGATCCACAGACCGGCCGGCGCCTGTCGGGGACGCAACTGGAGGCCCGCATCAAGGCGGCTGAATTACAGGAGAAAATCGAGAGCCTCCAGGTGCAACTGCAACACGAGGCAGAAGCTTACCGGCATTTCCTGGATTTCTGGCTGCCGCTGCCGGCGATTCCCTCCGTGGCGGACTGGCAGAACGCGCGCGCGCCCCGGCCGTTGGACCCGCAGCCGCCGCCGCCCGCCGCCCCAGACTGGCCGGCGGGCCGGGCGCAACTGCTGGAAGAGCTGACCGAACGGCACGCAAGCTCGGGCTGGGAAAGTCATTTGCCGAGGTTTGTGGCGAAGGCGGGGGCTAAAAAGGAACTGGCGACAGCCTGGCCGGAGCGCGAGGCGCAACTCCAGCAGGATTACGAGCTGCGGTGGCAGGAATACCAGCAGCAGCTAGCGGAAGAAACGGCCCGGTGGAACGAAGCCGAGGCCGCGCGCATCGCGTGGGGGGATCGCCTGCTGGCGGGCGACCTCGAAGAAGTCCAGCACACGGTGGCTGAGGTGGTCGCGGGCCTGAAATTTCCGTTTGAGACGCGCTGCGAATTCTTCCTGGACGACGCGCAGACCATTTATCTCCACCTTGACCTGCCGGAGATCGAGGACGTGATTCCGGAAACGCGGAAGGAGATTCTCAAGAGCGGTGAGACGCGCGAGGCGCGGCGGGAGCGCCCGGAGCGCACCGCCGAGTATGCCCGTCTGGTGATGGGCCAGTGCCTGTATCTGGCGGCGGAAGTGTTCTCGTATCTGCCCCTGGCGCAGACGGTGCACGTGGCCGCCTACACGCAGCGTCCGCGCCTCCGCGAGAGCGAGCCGATCGACACCTATGTTCTGGATGTGGCCTTCGCGCGGGAAGCGGTCGTGGAATTCACCCGGCAGGAACAGAAGCTGCCGGCTTTCCTGGCGCGGCTGGGCGCACGGTTTGTGGTGAACGACGACGGCGGTCTGGGACGCATCGAGCCGCCCGCATGGCTGAAGCGAGGGGACCTGGAGGGAGCGAAATCATGAATGGCGGAGAATTCACGACGAAAGCGGCGGTGTTGTGGGGCACGATTCCGAAAGAGGCACGCGAGCGAATCCTGGCGAACGTGTTTTGCATAAAATGCCGGGGCTCGGTGACGATCACCAAGTTCACGGGCGAGGAGCGCAAGGGCGATGTCTATTTGCAAGGATCGTGCGCCAAGTGCGGGCACGAAGTTGTGCGGGTGGTGGAAACGTCGGAGCACGACAACTCGGGAAATTGATATCTCCGTCTGATAACGCCGATGGGCACGCCAGGCTACCAATACCTAGCCTTCAATGGAATAATGTTACGGACTCCGCCGCGGGGATCGGCTACGTCGCCGGTGTAGCGCGGGATGATTTGAAAATGGAACTGGGGCATGTCCTGGCCGGCGGCCGGACCGTCATTGAGGCCAAAGTTGTAGGCCCTGGAAGTCGGCGTGAGTGCTGTCGTGAGGTGTTGTTGGGTCCAATCAATCCAATAAAGCAGGCGTGCCTTCTCAGCGCTGGTCAGTTCCTGAAAATGGGTGACCTGGCGGCGGGCGATTATGAGGCAATGGCCCGGTGAAACGGGATATTTGTCAGTCACGACGGCAAACAAATCATCAAGCGCGTCGTGGTTGCCGTTGGCAACTTTGGGCTTCAAGGCAAAGGCACCAATGCCGGGGATGATTTCGTGGTAGCGGCGATAAATGTTTCGGTCGTTGCCGTTGTCTTGATATTTGGGCCTGGCATCGGTGCCGGGGTAAAGCACATACGATCCGACCGTGCGACGATCGTTGATATGGCGTTTCACATGCACTACCTCCTCCAAGCACTGGACTGGCTCGAATCGCTGACGTTCGCTGTCGGCGCTGGCGTGGGGTTCTGGGCGTTTCGCCGTTGCCGGAAGATTGGTTACTTGATTGTGACCGTCTATTTCTGTCTAGCTGTTTTCTCATTGATTGCCTTGCCTCGCATCAAGGCCGAGTGGCGCGCTCGACAAGCACCGACGGTCACAGAGGAAACGCAGCGGAAGATCAGTGCCGCTATCAATGAGGCTGCTGAGCGTGTGATGCGAGAGGAGGGCGCTCCGCCGGGAGCAGCCGAGCGTGGTATCCGATTTCCGCTCGGACCGCTTTTGTTGGTGCTTGGCGTTTGGCTTCTGGCTCGGCGAGAACCTCGCGTCAGCGGGAGCAATGGTGCATCAGGCGCGCCGACACATGAACACACAACGGCCTAAACCAGGTGACAGGCTGCAAACGTGTTCGTTAGAATCTAGCCTCGCGGCCAGAGGCGCAGCCAGGCGCGTTGCGGGGATTGCACGAGGATTTCCTTGAGCAACTCGTCCAGGCCGGCGGCTTTCGGCTCGTCCAGCCGGCGCGCGAAAAACAGCGTCACCAAAATCATCACGCCCACGGCGGCAAAGAAGAGGCTGTAGTGGTTCCACTCGAATCCGCCCCAGCCCGCGCGCACTCCCCCGGCCGCGTCCAGCAGCAGCCCCCAGACGACGGGCGCGAGGCCCATCGCCAGGCTGCCGAGCACGGAGTAGAGCGCGAAGAAATGGTTGCGGCCCATCGCCGGGACGATGGCCATGGCCAGCCGGGTGGTGGACATGCCGATGAGGGACGCGCCCAGGCCCATGAGAAATTGGAGCGCGAGGACGAGCGGCAGGCCTGGGGCAAGGAGTCCGCCGGCGATGAACATCCAGACTAGAAGCACGGCGAACCACGCGAGGCAGGAGAAGGTGAGCACGGGCTTGCTGCCGAGATTGTCCAGCCGCGAGCCGAGGAACCACAGGCTGCTCAGTCCGCCCAGAAACAAAGTGGAGGTGATGAGCAGGATTTTTCCCTCGGCGAACCCGGCCTCGGTTTTCAGAAAGAGGACGGTGAAGGCGGACATGCCGCCGTAGGCCACGGCCCAGGCAATGACCATGCGGAGAAGTTTGCGGAAGGGCGCGTAGCGGGCCATCTCCAGCCACGGCACGGGGCCGGTCCCGGCGCGGTCTTCCCCGGGCACGGCCACTTCGGGAATGCGTTTCAGAAAAATCAGGCTGGTCGCGCCCATGACCGCGCTGAAGGTGAAGAGCAGGGCGAAGCGCCCGGGTGGCGGGGCGTTTCCCAGCCAGAGCGCGGCGACGAGGAAGCTGACGAAGCTGGCGAGGTTCACCCAGGCGGCGTCGCGCGCGAGATATTTGCCGCGCACTTCCACCGGGACGAGCGAGGTGATCCACGGAAGCCAGGCGCAACTGGAGATGCCGCGCGAGAGGTTGAAGCAGAAGAGCAGGGTGAGGAGCAGGGCGAGGCGCGATCCGGCGTCGAGGAAGCCCCCGGTCAGCGGCACGAGCGCGAGGCCAAAG
>CANMZY010000254.1:0-5353 GCA_947502425.1 Verrucomicrobiales bacterium | reverse complement strand
TTCCGGCACCGAGTTCATCAACGCCCTCGTGTATGGATGCAGCGGGCGGCGCAGCAGCGCATGGGAGTCCGCCAGTTCCACAATCTGCCCGGCATACATCACGGCCACGCGGTCGGCGATGTCGCCAACGATGCCCAGATTGTGCGTGATGAGCAGCATGGCCATGCCGAGCCGCTGCTTCAGGTCGAGCAGCAGTTCGAGAATCTGCGCCTGGATGGTCACGTCCAACGCGGTGGTCGGCTCGTCGGCGATGAGCAGCTTCGGTTCGCTGGCCAGCGCCATCGCGATCATGATGCGCTGCTGCATGCCGCCGGACATCTGGTGCGGATAATCTCGGACGCGCGATTCGGGCGCGGGAATGCCGACCAGCTTCAACAGGCGGATGACCTCGGCCTCGTTGGCGTGATCGGGCCGGTGCAGTTTCAGCGACTCCATGATCTGGCTGCCGACGCGGAAGACCGGATTGAGCGACGCGCCCGGCTCCTGGAAAATGTAGCTGACCACGCCGCCGCGAATGTCCCGCAATTGTTTCGGGTTCATCTTCAGCACGTCGCGCCCGTTCAGGAGAATCTCCCCGCCCAGATAGCGCGCGGGCGGCGTCGGCACCAACCGCGCCACGGACAAGGCCGTCACGCTCTTGCCGCAGCCGCTCTCGCCGACGAGGCAGACCGTCTCGCCGGCGCGGATGCTGAAGGAAACTCCGTCCACCGCACGGAGCGGCCCGGCGGGCGTGCGGAATTCCAGTTGCAGATTTTTGATGTCGAGCAGCGGCGTCAAGCCGGCGGCGGATGCGGGCTTGGGGAAGCCACTGAGATCCTCGCGGCGGTAAACGGTCGTGCGGTCTTTTGGATCACTGGTGCGATGCAGGCTCATTGGTTTTTGGTGTCCACGGCGTCTCTTAAACCATCACCGAGAAAGTTGAAAGCGAGAACCGTGATGAAGATCGCCGCGCCCGGCACGAGCAGCCACGGATAGCTCCGCAGATACTCCGAGTTCTGCGCCGCGTTGAGCATGTTGCCCCAGCTCGCGTCCGGCTCCTGGATGCCCACGTTCAGAAAACTCAGCACCGCCTCGCCCAAAATGTAGTAGGGCACGCTCAACGTGGCCGCGACGATCACGTAGGAAAACGTGCTGGGCAAAACATGCTTCATGATGATTTTCCCCGTGCTCTGCCCCAGCGCGCGCGCCGCGAGCACGAACTGTCGCTCGCGCAGCGACAGCGCCATGCCCCGAATGACCCGCGCCGTCCCGGCCCAACTGATGAAGCTCAGGATGACGATGATGAGCAGATACGCCTGCGTGGAACTGATCTTCGGCGGAAACGTCGCGCGCAGGGCCATGATGAGATAAAGGCCGGGGATCGACATGATCAGTTCGCAGACGCGCATGATCACATCGTCCGTGCGCCCGCCGGTGTAGCCGGAAAATCCGCCCGCCAGCATCCCGAGGGTGAAGGAGAGGGCGATGCCGATCAGTCCGATGGACAGGGAAATCTGCGAGCCAAAGAGCACGCGCGAAAAAATGTCCCGCCCCTGCTGGTCCGTGCCGAACAGATAGACGGGATGCTGGTCGTCACAGCCGAAGAGATGGAGGTTCGTGGGCATCAGGCCGAGCAGCTTGTATTTCTCCCCGCGCACGAAAAACCGGAGCGGCTGCACGTCGGCCGTGGCCCGGTAGCGGAACGGCCCGATGGAAGTCGGTTCGTAACGCGGCACGACCAGCCGCCCGGCGCTGAATCGCGGCAAGGTGGGCGAATGAAAAAACCTTTCCCGATCCTGCCGCTCATAACCGTAGGGCGCGACGAAGCCGGCGAACAACGCCGCCGCGTACAGCCCGACGAGGATCACGCCGCCGAGCATCGCCGTCTTGTGGCCGCGCAGCCGCAACCAGATCAGGCGCGAGGGTGAAACGTGGGGATTGGCAGTCGCGCTCATTTCAATCGGATGCGCGGATCACTCCACGCCAGCAGTAGGTCCGCGATGAAATTGCCGGCCACCAGCAGCACTGCCGCCATCAGCACGCCGGCCACCACGACTTCTGAATCACGCGCGTTCAGCGCCTCCATCGTCACCCGGCCCAGCCCCGGCCACGCCATGACGTTCTCCACGATGAACGCCCCGCTCAACAGCCCCGCCAGCGAATAGCCAAAGATCGTCAGCAGGGGATTGATCGCGTTTCGCAGCGCATGTTTGTAAATCACCCAGCCCTCCGGCAGCCCCTTGGCCCGCGCCGTCGTGACGAACTCGGCGCGCAGCGTGTCCAGCAGGTTCGACCGCATCTGCCGCATGATCCCGGCCAGCCCGCTCGCGGCCAGCACCAGCGAGGGCAAAATCAAATGATGCAGCCGGTCGCGAAACTGTTCCCCCGGCGACATCAGATCGTGCAGCGCGCTCTGCGCCCCGCCCAGCGGAAACCAGCCGCTGGCCGCCGCGAACATCAGCGCCAGCAGCGCCAGCAGCAGCTCCGGCACCGACAAGCCGAGGAACGCCACCCCCGAACAAGCGCGGTCGGCCCATGAATCTTTTTTCACCGCCGCCCAGACGCCCAGCGGCACCGCCACGCCCCAGGCGATGACCGTGGCGACGAACGACAGCAGAAACGTGTTCCACAACCGGGACATGATCAGCGTCGCGGCGGGAATTTTGTAGGCGATGGAATAACCGAGGTCACCGTGCGCCGCCCCCTTGAGCCAATAGGCGTACCGGATATACCAGGGCTGGTCGAGATGCCGCGCGGCGCGCAGCTTGGCCACCACCTCCGGCGAGATTTGCGGATTCTGCGCGAGCGACGTGTAGTAATCGCCCGGGGCCAGCGCCATGAGCAGGAAGGTCAGCAGCGAGACCCCCAGTAAAATGGGGATCAAATGGAACAGCCGTTTCAGCAGATAGGTCCACATGCGTCGGGCGCAATTTTTATCCGGCAACCGCCCGCCCGTGCAAACTCAATTCCAAATATCATTTGCGGCCGGGCGCATCTGGACACCGTGGTTGGCGTAAGCCCCGCCGTCAACGGCCGCCCGGCCAGCCCTCGAACGCGTTGCCCGCAACGCGCCCGCACCGACCCGGATGGTGCCGGTCGTGGGCAACGCCGCCGTGTCCCAAACTAGGCCGCCGGGGAGCGCGGGGAGTTGCAGCGTCGCAAACGCTCCCGTGCCGGTCGTCGCATCAAACAGCTTGAACGAGTCACCGGCCACGAGCGCATCGCCCTTTGCCGTCACCACCAGCGTCCCGCCGCAGGTCAGCGCGGTGATGCCGCTGACCCGGTCGCTGGTGAGCGTCGCGCCGGTTTTCATTACGTCCATGGCGGCGGTCCCGCCGAGGGTGAGCGGGCCGTGGATCGTGATCGTGCCGATGGCCGGGCCGGGGGCGAGCGTGCCCGAGCCGGCCACGGCCAGCGCGCCGTTCACCCGGCCGTGGCCGTGAAGCCCGCCGTTGGTCACGGAGAGATTCCCGCCGAGCGTGCCATCCAGGCGCAGCGTGCCACCGCCGAGCATGATTTCCGCCGCGACGAAGTTCGTGCCGGTGATGATCACCACGCCGGTGCCGGCGGGCAGACGCAGCGTGGTGTTGCTCACCGTCGTGTCCTTCCATGCGGTCTGGAGCGTGCCGCCGGCGTTGATGAACACGCGGCGGATATTTTGGAGGGTGTTAGTCACGGTCAGTGACGTGGCGGTGTCGAGGTGCAGGAGGTTCGTCGAGTGCGCCGAGGGTGTGATGTCGCCGATGATCGTCGCATCATCGCGCAGATAGAGATGGTAGGTGTCAGTGGCGACGGCGAGGCCGTTGGCGAGGGAGCCGTTCGCCCAGTTGACCGTGTTCTGCGTGAACAGCGTGGCGTTCGTGTAGTCACGGAGCCGGCGGCCGGATTGGTCCCGGTAAACTTCAGACCGGGCCAGCGCGAGGCCGTTCGCCACGGCGGTGAAAAAACTTAACGGCGCGCCGATGGCATTGGCGTCGCCGTTGGCCGAGCCAAGCGGTGAACCGGACCGCGTGTCATCCCATACCACGCGATGGCGCAGGAAATCCGCCCAGTAGAACTCCACGAAGTTGATGTCCACGCTGCTGCCGGGCGCGGTTTTCTTGAAGCCGGCAATTTTCCTGCCGGCACCGTCCGTCGCGGATTGGACGACCCCATCAGCCAGGCCCCACATCAGCCCGCGATAGGCGCTGGGATTCATCGCGACCGCGCCATTGGTGGTCAGCGTCGAGGGCGTGGTCGGCATGGCCAGCGCGCCGGGCAGGATGGGTTGCAGGCGGGAGTGATCCGGCTCGCCGGGTCGCGTGAGCAGATTGCCGTTTGTCCCGATGAGCAAGGCGTTATTCTCGGCCGCGCGCGCCTGCCACCAGGCGTCCGTCACCGGCTGCGGGCCGAGGAGCGGATCGTAGTGGTTGGCGACGATGTGGCCGAGAATGATGCGGTCCAGCCCCGGCACGAATAGGCGCACCGGGCTGGCCGGCAGCAGATAGCCCGCCGTGGTGTGATGCCCGTCCGTGGCGTAGGCCTGGCCGTCCGGCCCGATGATGAAGGGAATGTCTTTGAGAGACCAAAAGCCGACGGTGTTGGTCCGGTCGCTTTGCGCCTGGTAGTCGTAGATCAACGCCGTGCCATTCGTAACGGACGCGACCGGACGGAACGCGAGCGTGGCATAGGCCGCCGCCTTGTATTGCGCCTCGCGATGGCCAAGCGTCCGCTGCGTCGCGCGCACCGGGCTGCTGGCGGCGGGGTTGGCGTCCACGTAAACCCACGCGCCTGTCTGCAACGTGAGCGCATACGGGACGTAGGTGTTGCTGTTGACCACGAGGTTGGTGGTCGTGATCTGGGCCGAGGCGCGGCCCGCCAAGAATACCGACAAGGCGAGCCACGCCAGGCCGGATATTTTTTTATGCGAGCGGCCATCAGAGAAGACGGCTGGTGCCAAGGCGGATGCTTTCATTTCACGGATGATTTCATTCTCATCAGGCCAATAAGCAGACTCCGCCGGTGAAACGGCAAGTGACAGTTGGATGACGTTTCGACCACGGCCCGGGGACGCGCCGGTGTTCGCCGCCCGGTTGAAACGCCGGGCGGCTGAAGCCGACGAAAATCCTGTTGGCCCGCGCCTTGATCCGGTTCATGGTGCCCGCGCATGGAAGTTTCCGAGACAATCTCCTGCCCCTTCTGCGGACAGGCCTGCGAGCTGGTCATCGACACCAGCGTCGCCTCGCAGCGCTTCACCACGGACTGCGAAGTCTGCTGCCGGCCCTTCGAGGTCTGCGCCGAATGCGAGCCGGGGGAAATCGTGAGCCTGTCCGTGTCGGGTGACTGATTTGGGACCGTAAAAAATTCTTTATGTCCTTTGCCCCCGGCCGCAGTT
>CANMZY010000253.1:0-5359 GCA_947502425.1 Verrucomicrobiales bacterium | reverse complement strand
CCCGCTGCCCAAGAAGTAAACTTTCACCCGCGCCGGTCAACGCTCCGCAACCGATGCCCTCGCCGACCACTGCCGCCGTGCCCCCCGCCGCCGCGCCCGTCCTCCCGCGCGCCCGGCGCGGCACCGTCGCCCTCCTGACCGAGCGCGTCATCGAGGCGCTGGTTTACCTCTGCGGCATCAGCGCCATCGTGTTCGTCTTCGGCATCTTCTTCTTTGTCTTCAAGGAAGGCGCGCCGATGCTGGGCAAGCTGGACTTCACCGAGTTCTTCTTCAGCAAAAACTGGATTCCCACCTCCTCCGTCCAGCCCCAGTACGGCATTGGCGCGCTCATCGTCGGCACGTTGAGCGTGACCTTCCTGGCGATGGCCATCGCCGTCCCCTTCGGCCTGGGCGCGGCGATCTTCGTCTCGGAATTCTGCACCGGCAAAACCAAGGAGACGCTCAAGATCGTCATCGAACTGCTCGCCGCCATTCCCAGCGTGGTCTGGGGTTTCATCGGCCTGAGCGTCATGAGCCCGGTCATCATCGCGGTTTTCCACGTCCCCGTGGGTGTGAACCTTTTCAACGCCGCCATTCTCCTCGCGCTCATGAGCGTCCCCATCATGGTCAGCATCGGCGAGGACGCGCTCAAGGCCGTGCCCGACAGCTACCGCGAAGCCGGCCTCGCTCTCGGTGCGACCCGGTGGCAGCTCATCTATCGCGTGCTCCTGCCCGCCGCCAAGAACGGCCTCCTCGCCGCCGTGCTCCTCGGCGTCGGCCGCGCCATTGGCGAGACGATGGCCGTGCTCATGGCGACCGGCCACGCGGTGAACATCCCCGGCTCCATCTTCGATCCCGTCCGCACCCTCACCGCGACCATCGCGGCGGAACTGGGCGAGACCTCGCACGGCTCGCCGCATTACCAGGTGCTGTTCCTCATCGGCGTGGTGCTGTTCTCCATCACCTTCGTCGTGAACCTCGCCGCGGATTTCATCGTGAAAGGCATCAGAAAGAAATAGGCGCCATGTTCACCGAGACTCCATTCATTCGCAAAAAGAAGCGCCACGAAATCATCGCGAAATGCTTCTTCGGCGGCATGGCGGCGGCGATGGTCATCCCGCTCTTCCTCATCGTCGGCTACATCGTCGTGCAAGGCGCGCCCGCCCTCTCGTGGGAGTTCCTCACGGAGAACCCCCGCAGCGGCGGGGCCAAGGGCGGCATTTGGGCGGCCATCGTCGGCACCTTCTACATCGTCTTCTTCTCGCTCGCCTTCTCCGCGCCCATCGGCGTGCTCGCCGCCGTTTACCTGAACGAATACGCCACCGAGAACTGGTTCACCCGCATCGTGAACCTCGCCGTCGTGAACCTCGCGGGCGTCCCCTCCATCGTCCACGGCCTCTTCGGCGTCGGCGCCTTCGTCTATTTTGCCAACTTCAACAATGGGAAGAAATCCATCATCGCCGCCGCCCTCACCCTGGCCGTCATGACGCTCCCGGTCATCATCGCCTCCACGAAGGAGGCGCTTTCCGCCGTCCCGCGCCAGTTCCGCGAAGCCTGCTGGAACGTCGGCGCGACGCGCTGGCAGACCATCTGGAAGATCGTTCTGCCCAACTCCATCAGCGGCATCCTCACCGGCGTCATCCTCCAGGTCAGCCGCACCGCCGGCGAGACCGCGCCCGTCATGCTCACCGGCGTCGCCACCTACAAGCTGCTCGACAGCACCGGCCTCTTCCTCTATCACCCGATCACCGACCAGTGCATGGCCCTCTCGATGCACCTCTACTACATCGCCACCCAGGCCAACAACGTCCCGCCCGCCACGCCCTACGCCATCGCCACCGTCCTCATCGGCGTGGTGCTGATCGTCAACGCCGCAGCCATTGCCTTCCGCGTCTATCTGCGTTCAAGAAAGAAATGGTAACCATGATTTACGATGTTCGATTTACGATTTACGCGCCGCTGTCGCCCAAGGTTCACCTGCTGATTCAGCCGCTCGTAAATCGTAAATCGTAAATCGAAAATCCCGCGCGATGACGCCCGCCAAAAAAATCGAAGTGAAAGACCTCCGCACCTTCTACGGTGCCAAGGAGGTCCATCACGGCATCTCCTTTCACATCGAGCCGAACGAAATTTTCGCCATCATCGGCCCCGCGCAATCCGGCAAGACCACTCTGCTGCGCGCGATCAACCGCACCCTGGAATTCACCGCCGGTTCCCGCATGACCGGCCGCATCCTGGTTGATGGCGAGGACGTGCAGAAGACGCGCGACGTTTACGGCCTGCGCCGCAAGATCGGCATGGTCGCCCCGCTGCCCGTCGGCCTGCCGCTGACCATCTACGACAACGTCGCCTTCGCCCCGCGCGCCTCCGGCGTCCACGACCGGACCTTCCTCGACGCCCATGTGCAGAAGTGCCTTACCCAGGCCGCGCTCTGGGACGAGGTGAAAGACCGCCTCGACTCCCTCGGCACGAAACTGTCCGGCGGACAACAACAGCGCCTGACCATCGCCCGCGCCCTCTCGCATCAGCCCGAGATTCTCTGCCTCGACGAATTCAGCATCGCCATCGACCCCGTGACCACGATGCGCATCGAGGACGTGCTCAAGGAACTCAAGAAGGAGATGACCATCATTCTCGTGACCAACCTCGTCCAGCAGGCCCGCCGCCTCGCTGCGCGCACGATGTTCCTCTGGAACGGCGACATCATCGAACTCGACCGCAACGAGGTGATGTTCTCGGACCACACGAAGGACCAGCGCACCTACGACTACGTGAACGGGATTTTCGGATGACACCCCAGACCGCATCACCCTCGCCGCTCGCCGCCGGCACGTCCTACGGCATCACCACGCGCGACCTCAATCTTTGGTACGCGAAGTTTCAGGCGTTGTACAACATCAACGTCAACATCCAGCGCGGCATCATCACCTCGTTGATCGGCCCCAGCGGCTGTGGCAAGACCACGCTGCTGCGCTGCTTCAACCGTGTCAACGAACGCTACGGCTACGTCACCACCCAGGGTGAAATCAAGCTGCACGACAAAAACATTTACGACCCCGACGTCTCCCTCATCGAACTCCGCAAGAGCGTGGGCATGGTTTTCCAGCGCCCCAATCCGCTGCCCATTTCCGTCTATGAAAACGTGGTCTTCGGCCTGCGCATCCACGACGACCAGGGCCTGAGGAAATCCGAATACGACGACGCCGTGGAGAAGGCCCTCACCGAGGTCGGCCTCTGGAAAGACCTGAAGGACCGGCTCCAAATGAAGGCCACCGGTCTCCAGCTCGAACAGCAGCAGAAGCTCTGCATCGCCCGCCTGCTCCCGCTCAAACCCGAGATCATCCTCATGGACGAGCCATGCAGCGCACTTGATGTCAGCGGCACGCGCGCCATCGAGGAATTGATGTTCGAGTTGAAAGGCCGCTACACCATCGTCATCGTCACCCACAACATGGCCCAGGCCCGCCGCTCCAGTGACGAGTGCATCTTCATGCTCATGGGCGAACTCATCGAGCACAGCATGACTGCGGCGATGTTCGTCACCCCCAAGAACCCGAAGACCGCCGATTACATCGAAGGCCGCTACGGTTGAGCCGGCGTGACGTAAGATTCGGAACGCCGGCTTTAGCCGTAACGATGCAGTTGGAAACTGCGGCGAGACGCGAAGGAGCGCGGCATTTATGCCGCTTCGATTCCCGGACGACCAACCGGCATCGAACACCAAACAGCTATTCACGTTGAAGCGGCATCAATGCCGCGCTCCTTCGCTGTTTCCTCCGTCCTCCCCGCACCGCGCTCCTCTGGCCGAAAAGTGTGCGCTGGTTTGTGACGAACGTGTGACAAAACAATTATTTTAGTGCGGTCGTGTGACGGTTGTGTGACAAACTTCAGCCCATGTTCTCCCTGCAAAAATTGATGGGCAAAGACGACAAGTTTTTCACCCTGCTCGAAGCCAGCGCCGAAGAGGCCCGCCACAGCGTCCAATCGCTCAACCGCATCCTCGCCAACCCCGCCAGCCCGCCGAGCCTGGCCGAGTTTCACGCCTCCAAGGAGGCCGACAAAAAAATCACCGAGCAGATCAACGTGGCCCTGGTCACCACCTCCGTCAGCCAGTTGGAGCGCGAGGACATCGAGGTGCTCAGCGCCGCGCTCTACAAGATTCCCAAGACCGTCGAGAAATTTGCCGAGCGGCTGATCATCAGCGAACGGGTGGTCAAGGCCACGGATTTCACCCGGCACATCGCTCTGCTCGACGCCGCCACCCAGCAGGTCGTCGAAATGGTCAAGCAGCTCCGCCGCCTCGGCGAGGGCCGCCTCGACCAGGTGAAGGAGATGAACACCCGCCTCCAGCAGATCGAGGGCGACGCCGACAAGCTGATCCTCGAAGTGCTCCGCGACCTCTACTCCGGAAAACACGAGGCGACGCGCGTCCTGGCGATGAAGGACCTTTACGAGCTGCTCGAAAAAGTCGTGGACCGCTGCCGCGACGCCGGCAACGTCGTGACCCACATCGTCCTGAAAAACTCCTGAGCCGGCCCGCCGCCCTCGAACGCCTATGATTTCCTTTCAGCGACTCCTCGGCCGCGAGGACGAATTTTTTTCCCTCCTCGAAGCCAGCGCCCAGGAAGGCGTCAACGCCGTGGGCGCGCTCAAGCGCATCACCACCAACCCCAGCCTCACGCCCACGCTTGACGAATTTGCCGCCGCCCGCCGCAAGGACAAGGAGATCACCAGCCGGCTCGAGGAAATGCTCATTCACACCTTCGTCACGCCCATCGAACGCGAGGACATCGAGGAGCTGGCCGACCGGCTCTACAAAATTCCCAAGACCGTCGAGAAGTTTGCCGAGCGCTACATCCTCACCGCGCCGCAGGTGCGCGAAACCGATTTCAGCCGGCAGGTCTTCCTGCTCGAACAGGCCGTCACCCTGGTGCTGCAAATGGTGCAGGCCCTCCGCGCCGGCAGCCTGGGGAACATCAAGACGCTGCAGAACCAACTTCAAGACCTCGAAGCCGAGGCGGACGACGTGCTCACCGGCTACATCCGCAACCTCTACGAACCGGGTTTCCCGGCGCTCAAGGCGGTCATTCTCAAAGACCTCTTCGACCTCAACGAAAAGGCCGTGGACCGCTGCCGCGACGCCGGCAACGTCATCTCGCACATCCTCCTCAAAAACTCCTGAACCGCCATGGACTTATTTCTCGTCTTCACGGTCGTCATCGTTGCGCTGGTCTTCGAATACATCAACGGCTTTCATGACACGGCCAATTCCATCGCCACCGTCGTCGGCACCAAGGTGCTGACGCCCCGGCAGGCCATCGTCCTGGCCGCCCTCACCAATTTGCTCGGCGCGTTCTTCGGGCTGGCCGTGGCCAAGACC
>CANMZY010000252.1:0-5371 GCA_947502425.1 Verrucomicrobiales bacterium | reverse complement strand
TTCCTTGCTCGCGTAGATGCCCTTGGTGCTGTCCGCGGTGAATGCGCCGGCCAGATCCACGATCCGGTATTTGTTATCGGCCGACGAAATGAAGGCGATGAGATCGCGCAGGCCCTCGCCCCCCAGCGCCTCGAAGCCTTCCGGCATGAGCGAGCGGCCGGTGCTACGGCGGCTCTTGATGTTCTTCTTCTGGATTTCCAGGTCGGTCGTGGCGTTGCGGAGTTTGACGGTCACGTTGTTTTCCGTGGCGACCACGCCGTCGTAGGATTCGCCGTCCTTGGTCTCGATGCTGATGGCGAGGAAGTTTTCCTCCACGACACGATTCGGATCCAGGATGTGGATGAGCAGTTCATGCGCGCCGTGCACGCCCATTCCGGTGAGGTCGGGGGCGAGATCGCGGCCCTGACCCTTGAACTTGTGGCAGCCCTGGCAGTTGGCCTCGAACAATTTCTTCCCGTTCGCGAGATCGCCGGGCTTGTCCACCGTCGGCTGAAACTTCACCACCAGCGTGTCCTTCTCCTTCGTCACCGGCCCGCGGAGCGCGTCGAACACGTCCGTGGCCAGCTTCGCAACGTTTTTGTCCGGGTGCGTCTTGAGCCGGAAGGTGGCGGACGGACTGAAGGTGCGTCCATCGATGGCGCCCGCCTGGATGGCCTTCATCAGCCCGGCGCTGGAGTCGGGGCGCTTGATGATCTGGGCAAAGGCGGCTTCCTGCGGTTCGGCGGCCAGCTTCGGGTAGGCCGCAACCAGCGCCTGCCCGGCGGCGGCATCAGGAACGTTGCCGAGCGCCTCGACGATGAGCCGCTGCAGGCCGGGCGAATGGTCAGGCCCGAGCAATTTCGCCACGGCAGGAATCGCCCCCGCGTCCTGGGAACGAACGCCCAATAAATTCGCGGCGGCCTGGGCGCGTGCGCCATCGGGGAGGGATTTGTCCGCCAGCCTGGCAGTGAGCGAGCCAATGAGCGGCTTGATCTCGCCGGCCAGCACGCCGTCCTTGTCCCAGCGGCCGATCAACGGAACGGTCGCGGCGACGACAGCGGAGTTCGGCGAGGCCATGAGGGTTTTTAACGCGGCCTGTAACCCGGTCGTCCACGCCGGAACAATCTTCGAGTTCGCCGCCAGACTTTCCAGCGCGACGGCCTTGAGATCATTCCCGCTGGCGGGAGCTTGGCTGAGGCCGATGACGAAGGCGGCGGTTTTTTCCGGTTCGCCCTTGGCGGCAATCACCCGGACCAGATGGCTGACGAACCCGGCGTGGGTCCCGGCCGCGCCGTGGACCAGCACGGCATTGATGCTTTCACCGGGATTTTGCGAGGCGGTGCCAATGATAGCCGATTGCATGAACTTGTCCGCGGCGGCGGAAGGCCAGAGCGCGACGAGGGCGGCGGAAGATTCGGCGGTGGCGGGGAAACTGCCGAGCGCCATGACGGCGTTGATGCGGGCGCGGCCGTCCGTTTCATGCAGCATCGCTTCAATCGAGCGCTGGACTTCGGGGGAGACGGCGGTGCGCTCGCCGGAAAGGCGCGCGGCGTTTTTCCGGACAGCAGGATCTTTGTCGGTCAAGCCGGCCACCATCAGTTTGTCGTCGAGCTGGCCGAGATTGTTCAGGGCGTGGAGGGCCTGAATGCGCCCGTATTTGCTCGCGCTGGTCTTCATCGCGGCGGTGAGGGCGGGCACGGCGGCGGCGGGCTGCGCCTCGTTGAGCAGGCGGTTGGCGGTGGCGCGCACCCAGCCGTTGGGATGGGAGAGCATGGTGACCAGTCCGGCGGGATCTTTGGCGTCAAGCTTGTAGGGCGGCAGTTTCACGGCCTCGTTGTGCTGCACGCGATAGACGCGGGTGAAATGATGGTCGCGATCCGGGCGGACGGCGGCGTTGCGCGCGCCGTGGCCGACCTTGGGGCCGCGCGTGTCATTGTGGCCGGCGATCTGATTGTAAAAATCCACGACATACATCGCGCCATCGGGACCGACGCGGCTGTGAATCGGGCGGAACCAATAGTCCGTGCTGGTCATGAAATGTGTTTCCTTGCGGTCCTCTTCCTTGCGGCCCTGGTAGGTGGAGCCTTTCGGGTCGAGAAACTCGTGATGGAAAATGTGCATCGTCGCCTCGCTCAGGAAAAAGGAGTAGCGATCATCCGGCGCCCACTTTCCAGGCCACGCACCGCCGTCGTAGATGGCGGAACCCGTCGCCGCCGTCCAGGCGCCGACCCAGTCAATTTGCACGTAGGGTTTGCGCGTTTCCTTGAACGGCGGGTAAATTTTATTTTCCTCCATGATGCTCGAGAAGGAGCGATGCCCGCCCACGTTGCCGCGCGCGAGAAATTTCTCCGGCATCACGACATGGCAGATCGGCGCACCGCAGGTCGCCGTGGTGAAGATGATTTCGCCGTCCGGCGCGACCTCGCAGCCCCACTGGTTGCAGCCGCCGGCGGCTACCTGTTCCAGCGCGGAGCCGTCGGGACGGAAACGGTAGATGCCCGCCGAAATACGACCAAATTTCTTGGAGCCGTCACCAGAAGAGACGGTGCCGGCGCTGTAGCCGACCGATCCGTAGATCCAGCCGTCCGGCCCCCAGCGCAGGTTGCTCGTCACCGCGTGCGTGTCGCCCACGCCCCAGCCGGTGAGAATCTTCTCCACCTTGTCCGCCTTGCCGTCGCCGTCCGTGTCCCGAATCCAGAGGAAGTCCGGCGCCTGCGCCACGATCACGCCGTCCTTGTAGAACACGAGCGAGGTGACCAATTCCAGGCCGTCGGCGAAAACCGTCTTCTTGTCCATCACCCCGTCACCGTCCGTGTCTTCCAGCATCGAAATGCGGTCGCGCCCCGGCCGGTCTTCCTTCGCGCCGATGGGATATTTCTTTGGATCAAGCCGCTTGTTCGGTTCGGCGTTCAGATCGTTTTTGTTGTTCATCCGGCCGTTTGGATACTCCGGCGTCTCGGCGACCCACATGCGTCCTTTGGTATCCCACTCGACCGACATGATCTTCTCCGCGATGTTTTCGTCGGCGGCCAGCGTGATGTTGAACTCCGGATGCAGCTTGACCTCCTTGATGGCCTTGGCCGCCGGCACGGGGCCGCCGGGCGGATATTTCAACGAGGCCAGTTCCTCCTTCGAGCAGAACTGGTCGGGGTTCGCGTGCTGGCCGGCCCAGGCAATGCCGCGCAGCAAAATCGCGCGATACTGCGGAGCCTCGAACGAGGTGAACTCATGGCCGGGAATGCTGACGAACGCGCGATACGGCTTGCTGCCGCCGGCGAGGGTTTTCTCGTAGGTCCAGAGCTGCGGCAGGATCACATTGATGTCGTGAAAACTGGTGGCCAGCACGAACACGTCCGGGGCCATGTCGAGGTCGTAATAAATTTCATCCTTCCAGTCGAAGTTCGAGAGGCCGCGCGAAATGGGATGCGTGCCATCCACGAAGAACACGCCGACCTGGCCCTCCAGCCATTTGGTGCCCGTCTTGCCGGGATTGTTTTTCGGCCAGATCCACGCGCCGCCAATGATGCTCTTGCACCACTCGTTTTCGTCACCGCTCACCACGCCGTCATGGATCACCACCACGCCGCCGCCGCGTTGGAGAAATTTTTCGAAGTTCACCCGGTCCGGTCCGGTGATCTTCATGCCGTCGGCGGCGTACACGACCACGACGTCGGTCTTCTCAAGCTGCTCGCCGGTGGGGAACTTCAGCGCGCCATCCACCTTCATGCCGCGGTCGGCAAGCACCTTCGTATACTCGGCGAGAAAGCGCGGGTGGTCGTGCTGGTTCGGCCCATGCGTCTTGACGCCGGCGCGGATGAAGACGCGCAACGGTTCGGCGGCCGAGAGCATCTGGGCGGCGCAGAGGGTGAGCACGGTGAGAGCAAAGAAGGATTTTAATTTCATAAAAGTTAAGGCAATGACGCGAAACTTTTACCAACTCTCAATTTGAAGGGCCAGACTTTTCGCGGTCGAAACGGGATGGCACGGATGGAACAGAAGGAAACGACGGTTCCAGTCTAAACCTTGTACTGCGGAATTTTCATCAGCTCCCCCTTCTTCAAGGCCGATTGATGGGCCACGATGCCCGCGACCGTCAGGTTCAGGGCCATGACGATGTCCACCAGCGGTTGGCGGTCTTGCAGCACGGCGTGGACGAACTCGTTCATCAGATGACCGTGCGATCCGCCATGGCCGCCGCCCGACACACCCGGAGGAAGCGCTGGGCGCTTGAGGTTTGGCAGAGATTTTTCGAGGCCGTCATATTTGCCGTAGAACGAGCCGCGCTGCCCCCGGATGCGGCCCATTTCCCCGCCCGCGCCGGGCGTGTCCCAGCTCACCGCCATGCGCGCCGTCCCACCTTCGCTGGTACGGAAAAGCGCGATCTCGGTGCCGAACGGATTTTGATAACGATTATTGCCTGGCCGCAGGTGCTCGATCTTGCTCGGCATGCCCAGGCAGGACACTTCGGTGAAACTGCCGCCGGTGACGCAGTTGTAATAGGCGTTGGAATGGGTCGGATACCATTGCGGCGGCAGGCCGATGCGCCAGCCCTGGTAGGAATCGATGGGCGTGTCCATGTAGTGATAATACTCGCCCTCGGCATAGACGAGCTGGCCCAGGCCGCCGGCCCGGTAGATTTGCCGCATCGCGTGCAGGTCATCGTGAAAGCAGGACGTCTCAAACATCATGTATTTGCGCCCGCTCTTCTGGACTGCCGCCAGTAATTTTTCCGCGTCCTCCAGCGAGCCAAACACCGCCGGCACCGCGCAGGCCACATGCTTGCCGTGGTTCAAGACGTCCACGCAATGCTGCGCGTGGCTCGGCGCATCCGTGGCAACAAAGACGGCCTCGATCTTGTCGTCTTTGACCAACTCTTTGAGCGACGGGTAGGTCTTTTCACAACGGCAGGCCTTGGCCAGCGCGGCGCAACGCCCGGGCACCAAATCGCTGACGGCCACGACTTCCACGTTCGGGTGGCTCTGAAAACCGAAGGCCGCGCCAAACTGGCAGACACCGTAACCGACAATGCCGACGCGTATCTTGCGATCGGAAACAGGCTGCCAACCCTTGGCGGCGTTCGGGTCATTGGGGGCGGGTTCCAATCCCGGGATGGGCTTTTTCTCCTGGGCATGAGAGTCCGGTTGCAGTCCGAGGGCGGCGGCCCCGGCCAGCGCCCCGGCGCGATGCAAGAAGTCGCGCCGCGAATAAAGGCTGGAATGTTCAGGCCGGGAACCGGCGGCTTGGGCGGAAGATGAATGGCGTTTCATAACAAGTGGATTGACGGGAGCAACTTGGAAATTTGCGGGGCGGCGGGCAAGAAGAATTATCGCCGGGCCGCTCGCGCGCATTCAAACTGGATTCACCATCCCCCGCCCGCTATAGTCGGCCACGC
>CANMZY010000251.1:0-5416 GCA_947502425.1 Verrucomicrobiales bacterium | reverse complement strand
CTGGCCGGCGAGGAGCTTGGCGCGGTGTTCCTCGAAGGTGTCGGAGATGTATTTGAGGAAGATGAGGCCGAGGACGACGTGCTTGTATTCCGCCGCGTCCATGTTGTTCCGCAGTTTATCGGCGGTGAGCCAGAGCTTGGCCTCGAAGCCGATGGTGGCGGAAGATTGGGCGGAGGCGTTGGTTTTGGTGCGAGCCATTTTGTTCGCGGAGATTAGGCGGGAGCCGGATGGATGGCGATGCGTTTCATGGCGATGGCTGGGAGCGTGCGCGAGGCGGGGGGAATTTGCAGCAGAATTCGGAAGAGCTAGGGGAAAAGCGGAAAGCGGGAAGGCGGGAGGCACCGGACCGGGGCGCACCTCATCCGGCCTGCGGCCACCTTCTCCCCATCCGATGCGGAGAAGGAAAAGCGGGAAAGCCGCATTGGTTGTTTACGGCTCGCCCTCACCCCAGCCCTGCTCCCCCAGGGAGAGGGAGAAGAGGCGGGTGGGACAAGGGCGGTCCTTGTGAATGGTTTGTAACAAGTTTCTGAAAAGGTGGGGTGAGTCGTTTTGTGCAATGGGGACGGGCTCCGGCAAGGGGTGGAGGCGGGTTCGCCGCGGTCTTTGATTGTTAAACGGGCCACGCGCTGATTGAGCACAGCGGGAAGTTGGTCCTCCTGAATGATGCCGACACGCCCGATGTTGCCTGTGAGCGAAATCAGGATGTCGCCATCATTCAGAATGAACCGTTCAAGTTTCTGTCCGCCAACTTGATAAACCTCGGATTCGGCCCGGAATGTGTCAAAGGCCGCCCGGCGAGCGTTTGGCCTCGTCGTGGCAGGGCTTTGTTGCTCGGCGGATCACGCGCGGTTCATTGGAACGAGGTGTTGGCGGGGGCTCTACACCCCAAAACATACCCACTAAAATCCGTGAAGAACCCGGCTGGAGGCATTGGGCTGTCGGGACGCGGACGGCGCGACTCCCTCTCCCCGCGGGGTGGGGAAAACGGCCACGACCGCCCAACCAGGCTGCAAGAATCTGAGATGCGCTCTTCGGAATTCGGAATTAAATCACAGACTTTACTTTCCACCGGAATCCCTTTTACTCGCAGCATGAAATCAATCCTTCGCCTCGCGGCATTCCCCGTTGCCTGCCTCGCCCTCACTGCGTCCGCCACGGACTGGCCGCAATGGCGCGGGCCGGACCGCAACGACATCTCCACCGAGACCGGCCTCCTCAAGGCCTGGCCCGCCGGCGGCCCGCCGCTCGCCTGGAAGGCCCGCGGGCTGGGCGTCGGCTATTCCAGCGTCGCCGTCGCTGGCGGAAAAATTTTCACCATGGGCGACAGCCCGGATGCCGGCACCGTCAAGACTCTCGACGCCAAGGACGGCTCCATCCTTTGGACCACGCCCATTGGCAAGCCCGGCGGCAATTATCCAGGCACCCGCTGCACGCCCACCGTGGACGGCACGCTGGTCTATGCGCTCGGCCAGTTCGGTGATTTCGTCTGCCTCGAGGCCGCCTCCGGCAAGGAAGTCTGGAAGAAGAATTTCAAAAATGATTTCGGTGGCAGCGGCGGCGGCTGGAACTACACCGAGTCTCCGCTGGTCGATGGCAACAAGGTCATCGTCACCCCCGGCGGCAAGAACGGCGCGATCGTCGCCCTTGACAAAAAGACCGGCGACGTCGTCTGGCGCGCGACCGAATACACCGACCGCGCCGAATACTCCTCGCTCATCGCGGAAGTCATCGGCGGCGTCCGGCAATACATCCAACTGACCGGCGACAGCGTGGCGGGCGTGGCCGCCGCCGACGGCAAGCTCCTCTGGCGCGCGCCGCGCAAAGGCTCCACCGCCATCATCACCACGCCGGTTTACCACGACGGCCACGTCTATGTGACCTCCGGCTACGGCGTCGGCTGCAATCTTTTCAAAGTCACCAAGGTCGGCGCCGCCTTCCAGGCTGAACAGGTCTATGCGAACAAGGACATGGTCAACCATCACGGCGGCGTCATCCGGCTCGGCGAAAATGTTTACGGCCACTCCGACAGCAAGGGCTGGATCTGCCAGAACTTCAAAACTGGCGCGACCGTCTGGAGCTCCAACAAGCCCGGCAAAGGCTCGATCACCTGCGCGGACGGCCACTTCTACCTCCGCACCGAAGGCGGCAAGGGCACCGTCGTCCTCATCGAAGCTACGCCCGAGGCCTACAAGGAAACCGGCCGCTTCGATCAGCCCGACCGCAGCGGGCAGAACAGTTGGGCGCACCCGGTTGTCGCCAACGGAAAGCTCTACCTCCGCGACCAGGATCTGCTCCTCTGCTACGACGTGAAGCTGAAATAGCGGGGCATGGAGCGCGTTCCGTTATTCCCCTTCGGCATCCGGCTTCAGTGCAGCATCGGCAGCGGATTCGGCTCGCGGATCAGCTTCGCGTCCAGCTCCAGATACCAGTCCAGCCGCCGGTCCGCCTCCGCCTCATCGATGCCCCGCGCCATCAGCAGATACGTCGCGTAATGATTTCCCTCAGACTCCACCAGGCTGCCGTAGAACTGCGCCAACTCGGCGTCGATGGCCGGCAGTTCGCGCGCCAGGATTTGAAACTTCTCACAGCTCCGCCCCTCGATCAGCGCGCAGCAGATCAGATGATCGATGGCCTGGTGCCGCGCGCCGTGGCGGAGCGAACGCATCAGGCCGGTGATCCACGGGCTGGGAAACGGCTGGCCGAAGGGAATCCCGCGCCGCTTCATCAGGCCGAGGACCAGCTGGAAATGCTGCAACTCCTCGATGGCGATGGCATTCAGCTCCTCCACGCGTCCGTAGAGGTCGCGGTATTTCTCGAGGTTCATGGCCGTGGTCGCGGCCTTGCGCTCCAGATGCGCGTGGTCTACGAGCACGGCGGGCAGGTTCGCCAGAATTTTGGGCAGCCAGTCCGCCGGAATCGTTTCATGCCACAACAACATGGCGCTCTCTTAGCCGGGCCACCGCGCGCGGCCAAGATCAAACTCGAAAGACGAAACGGCGCAGGTTGAGCCTTTCCCGCTTTCCCGCCCCCCGTCTCCCTGCAAATTCCCGTTGACCCGTCGCGCGCCTTTTTCCTAACCTGCGCCCGTCAATTCGGTTAATTCAAATCAAACAACATCAAACTATGAGCACACATGTTCCCCTGATCAGTTCCGGCACCACCGGCCCGCTGGGCGTCTATCACCTGCCCCGCCTGTGGCAGAAAGTTTCCCTCGAAGCCTGTGGCAAGCTGGCTGCCGGCTACCCGGGCATTGGCGCGGGCTACGACTCGATGGTCATCGGCGCGCTCGGCCTCAGTGCCGACGCGGTGAGAAAATTCGTCACCGAGAGCAAGCCGACCTATCCACAGTTCGAGGCTTGGATCAAGCAGCAGCCGGGCGTGCATCTCGACAAGGCCACCATCCACAAGCTGAACGTCTCCATCGCCGGCTACATCCACGACGACGCCACGCGCAAGGGCATCCTTGGCGCCAACGGCATCACGGATGAAACCTCCGTCTGCCCCGACGCGATCAACCTGAACAACCTCGACGACTGGTATGAATTCCACCAGGCGGTCCTGAAGTAAGAGCAGCGTTGGAAAAGTTTCACCCGGCGCGGATGCAAGTCCGCGCCGGTTTTTTTGGGGGGGATGCACCGTGTCTCGCCCCCATTTGGAGTTCCGCGTTTCTACGGGCAAGTGTGCTGAATTCCCCCGGACCGCGTGAACGCGGAACTCCAAGCAAAACGTCCGACGCTCAACTATGGCAGTTCCTCGATGGTGATGTCCTGGTAGCTCGCCTCGGCCGGCCCGCCGCCATGGATTTGCAGGCCGAGCAGGCCCCATTGCGGAATCGCGGCCTCCGGCTCGGTGTAGTCAATCATCGCCACGTCGTTGATGAAGGTTTGAATTCGTTTGCCCTCGCAGCGGATCAGGTATTCGTTCCATTCGCCTTTCTTGACCGCCTTCTCCACCACCGCCGGAGCGGGCTTGATCAGCGGCCGGTTGCGGCGCGACTCATCGTAGAGCGCGCCCCACCAGCCTGGCCCCATGTCACACTGGTAGCCGACCATTTCGCTCGGCGGATTTTTCGCCTGCTGGCTGCGGACCTGCACGCCGCCGTTGATGTCGGCGCCGGGGGTCGGGCCGACGAGCTTGAATTTGAGGCGCAGCACGAAGTTGGTGTAGGGGCGCGTGGAGCGGAGAAATTCATTGCGCGGCACCCGGGCCTTGAGCGAGCCGCCCACAAACGCGCCGTCCTCGATGCGCCAGGTTTTGTTGGTGTCGCCTTCCCAGCCCTTGAACGTCTTACCGTCAGAGAGGGAAACTTTTTCAGCGGCGCAGAGCGCGAGCGGGAGGGTGAGGAGGAGGGCGGTGAACAAGGTTTTCATTGGGGTGATTGATAGCGGGCGGTTGGGGCGGTGTCGAGTGGTCAGTGCTCAGTGGTCAGTTACTGGAGTGCTTTTCACTGAGCACTGCCCCTGCCATCACACCACTTCCACAATCGCCTCCGTCCCGCTGTGGCCGGTGATTTTCACACGCTGCCCTTTGGCCACCATGTCGCCCTGGGAGATCACGTCCAGCACCCGGTCGCCGAACTGGGCCTTGCCGCCAGGGCGGAGGTTGGAAATGGTCACGCCCACCTGGCCAAGCAGCGCGGCCCGCTGCTCGTTCTGCGCGGCAACCGAGACCACGCCGCTGGCGCTGTTGGAGACCAGGGAACCGTAGAGCGTCGTCTTCGGCAGCAGCCGGCTGAGAATCCAGATGCCCAGCGCGGTGCCGAGCATCGCGATCATGATTTGCCGCAGAGGCAGCTCCAGTTGCGGCAAGGTCGGCAGGCGCGGCAGGCCGGGACCGGGGCCGGGAGCCGGAGCCGGGCTTGGATACCAGTCCACCAGCGCCATAACCACGGCCACGAGCATCAGCGCCACGCCGGTGAGGCCGATCGCGATGGATCCCGGAAAAAAGAACAGCTCCACGATCAACAACACCAGGCCGACGAGGAAAATCAGCATCCATTCGAGGCCGGAAAAGCCGGCCACGTAACCACCAATGAAGTATATCGCGAAGGCGGCAATGCCGACGATGCCGGGCAGCCCGAAGCCGGGCGATTTGAATTCGAGATAAATCCCGATGGCCCCGATGATGAGCAGCAGCGGGCTGATGGCGTTGATCCAGGTGCCGAGCTTCTCCGCGCCCGTGGGCTGGATCTTGACCCGTGTCGCGCCGGCGTAGCCGAGTTTTTTCAAAAGCTCCTCCAGCGACTCCACCGTGCCGGAGGAGAGGAGCGGCTTCGGAGGCTGGCCGTATTCCTTGGCGGCTTCGGTGTCGGTGAGGGTGAGAATGTCGCCCTTCTTGTTGAGCGTCTTGCCGTCGATGGTGAGTTCCTTGTTCTTGTCGATCATGGCCTCGACGACCTCCACGTTGTACCCGTTTT
>CANMZY010000250.1:0-5428 GCA_947502425.1 Verrucomicrobiales bacterium | reverse complement strand
GTTGTTGTCGAAGCCCGTCGCCTCCAGAAAACTTTGTCCGCAGGCCAGGCTGATGCCGATGCTGACGCTCCAGCCGATGATCCCGTCCACGAAGATCGCGCCGAACCGCACCCAAAATCCCGCGTAACGCAGCGCGCCGGGCGCGGCGAGGACGACGCCTTCGCGGAGCCGTTGCAGAAAAAGCGGCTTGCACCCGGCGCACACGGCCGCGTCGCCGAACTGCACGATTTCTTCCGGTGCAAAGACCCGCCCGCACTGCGCGCAGACGAGGCCGTTTAGTGGCGGCGGGGGTTGCAGGCTGGCGAAGGTCTGCCATTGCGCCAGGCCTTCGCGCCAGACAAGCGTGGCGGGCTGGATGACGCCGGTGCGCTGCAACTCTCCGACCTCGGCCTCGGAGACTGGGCCGCGCTGCTCGTTTTGGATGGCGTAGAACCAGTTCATGCGGATCATTTGACCACGATCCGCGTGCCGCAGATCAGGTCGTGCAGTCCGCGCCGTTCGGGGTTGAGCAAGGCGGTGAAGTAGGTGGCGAAGGAAGCAGCACGGCTGTCAGGATTTTTTCCGCGGGGAGCGGCGCAATCCATTTTGCAGCCAGAGCCGCCAGACCATCCACAAGGCTTCGCGGATGATCTTGGTGGACATTTTGGAGGTGCCTTGAAAACGGTCGGTGAAGATGATCGGCACCTCGGCGACTTTCATGCCTTGCCGCCAGATTTTGTGGGTCAGTTCGATTTGAAAGCTGTAGCCGTTGGATTGCACGGCGTCGAGGTCGAGCGACTCGAGAGCGCGGCGGCGGAAACACTTGAAGCCGCCGGTGGGGTCGGAGAAGGGGAGGCCGGTGATGGCGCGGACGTATTTGCCGGCGCCGATGCTGAGGATGAGGCGGCGGAGGGGCCAGTTGATGACGCGGATGCCGTTGCGATAGCGGGAACCGAGCACGAGGTCGGCGTCGAGCGCGGCTTGGAGGAAGGCGGGGATGTCGTCCGGGTTGTGGGAGAAGTCGCCATCCATCTCCATGATGAATTCGTAGTCGCGGGCCAGCGCCCATTGGAAGCCGGCGAGGTAGGCGCGGCCGAGGCCGTTTTTCTCGGGGCGGTGGAGGACGTGGACGAGGGGATTTTTGGCGGCGATTTCGTCGGCGAGCCGGCCGGTGCCGTCGGGGGAATTGTCATCGACGACGAGCATTTCTACGGGGACGGGCAGGGCGGTGACGCGCTGGACGAGCGCGGGAAGATTGTCGCGCTCGTTGTAGGTCGGAACAATAACGAGGGTTTTCAGATCCATTCGGCAAATTGGTTTCTCGGTCGGCAGCAGGGGAAGAAGTAGGCGAGTCCGCGGTTGAAAACAAGCCGGGAATTCGGGAAACGGATTATTTATTTGGCCGAGCCGGGCGAAATTCTGTGAGGGCGTTTGACATTGGAAATGCCGGTCGATAGGGTTCGTGGGAATTTTTCGAATGAAAATATCCCTTTAAGGGAAAGGCAAACGTGGCGGCCAAAGAAGATTACTTGATCGATTCGCTGGTTGAGATGGGTTACCTGACGCAGGATCAGATCGTGCAGGTGCGCCCGGAAGCCGAGGCGGCCAACGAAGGGGTGGTGGACACGTTTGTGCATCGCGGCATTCTGACGCCGGCGGTCGTCACCCAGGCGAAGGCCGCGTATTTCGGCGTGGAAATTGTCAACCTGGCCGAGACTCGCCTGGAGGATGACGTGATCGCCTCGGTGCCGCGCCACGTCGCCAAGCGCTACCGGGTGGTGCCGGTTTATCGCCACGGGAACAACCTCGTCATCGCCGTGGCCGATCCTTCCGACCTGGACGCGATTGACACGCTGCACCATTTGTTGAAGGCCGACCTGGAACTGCGCGTCGCGACGGAGGAAGAGATCAACGAGGCGCTCAACCGTTACTACGGCGCGGCGGATGATTCGATCGGGAAGATGATCCAGGACATCACCGAGGGCGAAGTCGAGATCGGCGGCCCGGGCGGGCCGAACACAGAGGACGGCGGGACGGTGGATGCGGACGCGCCGATCATCAAGCTCGTCAACACGATCATCGTGGAGGCGTTTCGTTCGCGCGCGTCGGACATTCATCTGGAGCCGCTGGCCAAATCTTTCCGGGTGCGCTACCGCATCGACGGCGTGCTGCACGAGATGAAAAGCCCCCCGAAGCGGCTCCAGCCTTCGATCATCAGCCGGTTGAAAATCCAGTCGAACATGTCGATCGCCGAGCGGCGCATCCCGCAGGACGGACGCATCCAGACTTCGGTGGGCGGAAAGGTGATCGACCTGCGCGTCTCCTGCCTGCCCACGAACCACGGCGAAAGCATCGTGATGCGTATTCTCGACAAGGAAGGGTTGAAGCTCGGCCTGCCGGAACTGGGATTTTTTACGGACGACCAGCAGACGTTCGAGCGGCTGATCGGCATGCCGGACGGGATCATCCTAGTCACCGGGCCGACCGGTTCGGGCAAGACGACCACGCTTTATTCCTGCCTGCATTTCATCAACCGGCCGGATAAAAAAATCATCACCGTCGAGGATCCGGTGGAATACATGCTGCCCGGCATCAACCAGGTCCAGGTCAGCGAGCTGGTGGGGCTGACCTTTTCGGCGGCACTCCGCTCGATGCTGCGCCAGGCGCCAAACATCATCATGCTGGGGGAAATTCGCGATCTCGAAACGGCCACCATCGCGATCAACGCCTCGCTCACGGGCCACCTGGTTTTCTCGACGCTGCACACCAACGACGCGCCCGGCGCGGTCGCGCGGTTGATCGACATCGGGGTGAAGCCCTTCCTCGTCGCCTCCTCGACGCGCGCGCTCATCGCGCAGCGGCTGGTGCGGAAAGTTTGCAAGAAATGTTCCGCGCCCTATGCGCCGACGGATGCCGAGCTGCGCGCCCTGGGCCTGGATCCGGCGAACGTGGCGGGCGCCACCTTCAAGCGCGGCAAGGGCTGTTCCGACTGTTCGCAGACGGGGCACCGCGGACGGTTTGGCATCTTTGAGATGTTCGTGATCGACGACGAGGCGCGGAAGCTGATCTATGACCGGGTGACCTCCTCGCTGTTGCGGACGCGGGCGCGCGAGATGGGGATGCGCACGCTGCGCGAGGACGGCGCCCGCAAAGTGCTAGCCGGCCTGACCACGCCGGAGGAAGTCATCCGGGCGACCGTGGGGGACATGGAATAAACATGCACCCGAGCGCCATCGGTTCCGCGGATAAAAATATCGAAGTGACACCAGACGCCGTGTAAAACAATTTCAGCCGCTATGTCTTATTCAATGTCCGATCTGTTGCAGCTGGTGGTTTCGGAAGGCGCCGCCGACCTGCATTTGCGGGTCAACGTCCCGCCGGTAATCCGGCTGCACGGCATCCTGCACCGGGTCGAGGGGCCGCCCTTGAAGCCGGAGGACACCGAGGAACTGATGCGCAGCATCACCTCCGACGACCATATTCAGCAGGTCCGGGAGCGCGGCGGCGCGGATTTTGGTTTTGCCTTTGGCGAGCTGGCGCGGTTTCGCGTCAGCGTCTTCAAGGAAAGGGGAAACTTCGCGATGGTGCTGCGGCAGATTCCGACCAAGCTGCTGACGATGGAGCAGATTGGAATTCCGATGACGGCCAAGGCGCTGCTCTACAAACCGCGCGGCCTGGTCCTGGTGACGGGGCCGACCGGCTCGGGCAAGACGACCACGCTGGCCTCGATGATCAACATCATCAATGAGGAGCGGGACGACGCGCACATCATCACTATCGAGGATCCCATCGAGTATTATCACAAGCATAAGAAGGCGGTGGTCACGCAGCGCGAGGTGAACGTGGATGTGCCGAATTTCGCCGAGGCGCTGCGCCGCGCGTTGCGGCAGGATCCGGACGTGATTCTGGTCGGCGAGTTGCGCGATCTGGAAACAATGGAGGCGGCCATCACGGCGGCGGAGACGGGCCATCTGGTGTTCGGCACGCTGCACACCACGGGCGCGGCGAAGACGATTGATCGTATTGTGAACGCCTTTCCCGCGAACCAGCAGGAGACGATCCGCATCCAGCTTTCCACGGTGTTGCAGGGGGTGATCTCGCAGTTGCTGCTGCCGCGCGCGGACAAGCCGGGCCGGGTGGCGATTTTTGAGATCATGATCAACACGCCTTCCGTGGCCGCGCTCATCCGGGACAATAAAACTTTCCGCATCAATTCGGACATCCAGACCGGCGCGAAGTGGGGGATGGTCACGCTGGACGGTTTCCTGATGGAAAAATACCAGGCCGGGATGATTTCCCGCGACGAACTCACCACCAAGGCGCAGGACCCGACGACGGTGCTGGCCAAGCTCCAGGAAATGGAGTTGGCCGCCGCCGTGGCCGCCGCCGTGGCCGCCACCACCGCCAACCGCCCATAACATGGCCGATTATATTTCCCATCCGTTGCTGGCGCTGGTCAAGGAGCGCGGCCTGATCGACGATCTCCAGATGGAGGAAGTCGTTCAGGAGCAAACCCGCGGGGGCAAGAAGATCGCGCAAATCTTGCAGGACTTCGAGATTCTGGACCTGGATACGCTTCTGCAAATCCAGGCGGAGCATCTCGGCACTGAGGTGGTCGAATTGCGCGACAAGGAATTGCCCCCGGAATTGGTGGCACTCATCCGTCCATCGCACGCACGCATGTATCACTGTGTTCCCGTGGCTGACCATGGGACGCTGGTGCAGATCGCGATGGCCGAGCCGTTGAACCCGTCGGCCATCGACGAACTGAGTTATGTCGTCGGCAAGGAAATCCAGGTGGTGGTCGCTGATCCGGCGCAGCTTGAAAAGCTGGTTGACAAATATTACGGCGAGGACACGGGCAGCGTCAGCGACATCTTGAAGGATCTGGTGGACGACGAGGAGATCGCCAAAGAGGCGGGCGAAGTGGCGGTCAGCGAAAACATGGAGGAACTGGCCAGTCTGGCCAACGAGACGCCAATCATTCGCTTCGTCAACCTGGTGCTATTTCAGGCGGTGAAAGACCGCGCGAGCGACATCCACTTCGAGCCGTTCGAGGACGAATTCAAAATCCGTTATCGCGTGGACGGCGCGCTCTATGAAATGTCGCCGCCGCCCAAGCACCTGGCGATGCCGGTGGTTTCGCGCCTGAAGGTCATGGCCAACCTGAACATTTCCGAGCGGCGGCTCCCGCAGGACGGGCGCATCAGCTACAATCTCGGCCCCAAGCAAATCGACCTGCGTATTTCCACACTGCCGACGATGTTCGGCGAATCGGTCGTGCTGCGCGTCCTGGACCGCAGCGCCGTAAACCTCGACATCGCCAGCATCGGGCTGCCGAAGAATGTTCACGATTACATCAAGGAGGCGATTCTCCAGCCCAACGGCATTTTCATCGTGACCGGCCCGACGGGTTCCGGAAAAACGACCACGCTCTACTCCTGCCTGC
>CANMZY010000249.1:0-5439 GCA_947502425.1 Verrucomicrobiales bacterium | reverse complement strand
ATCCCCATCCTGCGGGTGCAATTCGACCGGCCCGCGCTGGCCCGCCACGGTCTGACAGTGCGCGAAGTGGCGCGCACGCTGGAAGCCGCCGTGCAAGGCGCGAAGGCGTCGCGGATTCTCGAAGGGCAAAACGCCTTTGACCTCGTGGTGCGACTCGCGGACGGGGACGCCCGGCGTTTGGACGAAATCGGAAGCGTGCTCGTGGACACGCCGGGCGGGGCCAAAGTGCCGCTGGCTGAACTCGCGCGCATCATCAAAGACACCGGGCCGAACACCGTGAGCCGCGAGCAAGTCGAGCGGAAAATTGTCGTTTCGTGCAACGTGGCCGGGCGTGACGTAACCAGCGTGGTGCGCGACCTCCAGAAACTCGTTGACCCATTGGTCAGCGCCGCGCCGGGCTACCGCGTCGAATACGGGGGACAATTCGAGAGCGCGGCGGAAGCCAACAAGGTGCTGGCCTTGCTCGGCGTGGTGGTGGTGCTGGGGATCGGCTTCCTGCTGCACTTGGCCTTCGGCTCCGCGCGCGACGCCGCGCTCATCATGCTCAATCTGCCGCTGGCGCTCATCGGCGGCGTGGCGGGCGTTTTCGTGAGCGGGAGCGTGTTGAGCGTGGCGTCGGTGATTGGGTTCATCACCGTCTTCGGCATCGCCACGCGCAACGGCATCATGCTTGTGTCGCACATCCGCCATTTGCAGGAACACGAGGGCGTGACCGACTTCCGTGAAGCCGTCCGGCGGGGCGCGTTGGAACGGCTCGCGCCGATTTTGATGACGGCGCTCGCCGCCGGCCTCGCGTTGATTCCGCTGGCGCTGGGCGGCGGCAAGCCCGGCAACGAAATCCAAACGCCGATGGCGATTGTGATTCTGTTCGGTTTGCTGACTTCGATGCTGCTGAACATGGTCATCGTGCCGGCGCTGTATCTGCGTTTCGGGCGGGCGGTGAAACCTCCAACCCCGGCCACGCCATGACGCAATACGTCGTCAAAGTGCTCATCACGGCTGCGTTGATTGTGGCGGTGTCCGAAGTGTCGAAGCGCAGCACGTTCCTGGGCGGGTTGCTGGCGTCGCTGCCGCTCGTGTCGTTCCTCGCCCTGCTCTGGCTGTATCTCGACACGAAGGACACCGCGAAAGTCGCGGCGCTTTCGACCAGCATCTTCTGGATGGTGCTGCCTTCGCTGGTGTTTTTTCTCGCGCTGCCGGCACTGATGAAAATGAAGTTCAGCTTCGCACTGAGCTTTGGGCTGGCGACCACGTTAATGTTCGCCAGTTCCGGCGCGATGGTCGTGATCTTGAAAAAGTGCGGCGTAAACCTCTGAGGAATCTGCCTATGAAAACTGCATCGTTGCTGAAACTGTTCGCCGCCCTGGCGGTGAGTGCCGCGACCGTGGCACCCGCCGGGGCGGGGACCAACCAACTCGAATCGTTCACGCTCGACCAAGCTTTGGAGATGGCCGAACGACTTCATCCCGACCTCGCGGAAGGCAAGGCGCTGGTCGAAGCCGCCGAAGGCCGCGCCCGGCAGGCCGGGGCGTTTCCGAATCCCGACGCGATTGCCCGGATGGAGCAAGCGCCGTTCAAGGGCCGCCCGCTGCGCGAGGCGGAATACCTCGTGGGCATCGCGCAACCCGTGCCGCTCGGCAGCCGCCTGAGCAAAGCCCGCGCAGCGGAACAACTCGAACGCGAGCGGCGCGTGAAGGAACTCGCAGTCAAACGGCGCGACCTCCACAGACGCGTCCACGGCGCGTTCGCCACGGCGCTCTATCAGGACAGGGCGTGGCAGACGCAGGGTGAAATCGCGGCGAGTGTGGAGAAGGTCGCCGCCACGACGAAGGCCCGAGTGGACGCGGGGGACGCGCTGCCCGAAAACCTGGCCCGCGCTGAAATGGAACTGGCCCGCGCCAAGGTGGAGCGGCAGCGCGCCGCGTGCCTGCGGGAGCAGGCCACGGTCGCCCTCGCCGCCGCAATGGGCGACGCGACGCTCAGGGTGAAGTCGCTGGAAGGCAGCCTCGACACGACGTTTGAGATTCCAACCTTGGAATCTCTCGCGGCCAACTTGGCGACGCAGCCAGAAATGGCGCTGGCCGAAGCGGACATCCGCACCCGTAACGCGCGGGTGGATTTGGCGAAGGCGGAGCGCGTGCCCGACGTGAGAGTGGAACTGCTTTACCGCCGGCTCGAAGCTTCGAAGGAAAAAACCTTCGACGTGGGCCTGAGCATCCCGCTGCCATTGTTCGACCGAAACCAAGGGCGGTTGCGCGAGGCCCGCGCCGAAGCCGAAGCCGCCGAAGCGCGTTCCCGCTCGACCCAAAACGAACTGACTTTCCGGCTCCGCGAAGCCCATGCCCAACTGACCAC
Organism: Verrucomicrobiales bacterium; assembly: GCA_947502425.1. Lineage (GTDB taxonomy): Bacteria > Verrucomicrobiota > Verrucomicrobiia > Limisphaerales > SIBH01 > SIBH01. The sequence continues at coordinate 3,084 of CANMZY010000249.1, read as the reverse complement.
CGCGCTGAACAACAGCCGCGCGCTCAAGACGGAAATCCTGCCTCGCGCCGACACGGTGCTGAAATCCGCCGAAGCTCGCTTTGCCGCCGGAGACACGAGCCTGGGCGACGTGCTGCCGGTGCGTCGCGATTGGGCGGCGGTGCAGCTTTCCTACCTCGAATCCCTGCGCGACGTGATGCAGGCGTGGGCGCAATTGCAGGTTTTCGGGAAGACGCCGTGATGCGACAGTGGGGAAATCTTTGAGGCAAACCCGTTCGAATCGACATATGAGCGGGCAGGCGTCGATAATCCGCCGATGACAACCTGCCGATGACAGGGTATAAAACGCCACAACTGGCGGTGAACAAATTCGTGAAGCCAACCCAACCACGTAGAAATGGCCGGCCGCCGGCCGCGGCCCCCGAGGCTCCCGCTGATCCATTGCTGCTCATCAAGCGGCTGATCTGGCTCTATTTCTGACTGCTCATTTTCGAGGGAGCGCTCCGCAAGTGGGCCTTGCCCTCGCTCTCGAACGTCCTGCTGGTGGTGCGTGATCCGGTGGTGCTGGCCACCTACGCGCTGGCCGTCATGAAAAAAAGGTTTCCCTCCAACGCGTATCTCACGGCCATCCTCGTGCTCCCGCGCTTTCCTTCACCGCCAGCCTGTTCGTGGCGCGGGCCTGGTGGCGCCCTACGACCTCAGCGGCACGAGCCGGCTGCTGTCCGGTTGGCTGGAGATGCTGGAGGACGCCCGACGGCAGATGGGCGACCGCGCGCGCAAATGTTTCGCCAGCCGCTGCGAGATCGGGCGGTGGCGTTGCGGAAATAGCACGGCGCGAAATTTTTATCATCCATCGGCTTGAGATCGCGTTCGCCGAGCGTTTTGCAAATGGCGTAGGCGGTCTGGGGATTGGGCTTCGTTTCCCCGCTCACGTCGTCGTCGGTATCGACGCCATAGACGGAGCAGGAGAACATATAGACAAAGCTTTACACGCCGGCAGCCTTGTCCGTGCGGGCCAGGTGCAGGGTGCCCTTGCGATTGATTTCGCAGGTGATGTCCGGGTGGAGTTCGCCGAGGGGATCGTTAGAAAGCTCGGCCATTTGAACGACCGCGTCCTGGCCTTTCAAATCATCGGCGATCAGATGGCGGATGGACTTCGGGATGGTCTTGGGCGTGCCGCCTTTGGCGTTATAGAGGTAGCGGCCTTGTAATAGCCGGTGTTCCACGCCGCTGACTTCGTGGCCGCGTTCGAGCAGCACGGGGGCGAGGAGCGAGCCAAGATAACCTTCAGTTCCGGTGACGAGTATTTTCATGTGTTAAGCGGCGACGATGGTTTTTGTTTCTGCCTGTGGAATTTGTTCGACGATGGCCTGACCGATTTCGAGAGAGGCGGTGGCGGCGGGCGACGGCGCGTTGCAGACGTGCATCGAGTTGCGGCCTTTGATGATGAGGAAATCATCCACGAGCTTGCCGTCGGACTGCAGCGCCTGGGCGCGGATGCCGGCCTTGCACGGAATCAAATCCTCAGACTGAACTTCGGGGATGAGCTGCTGGAGGCTGCGGGTGAAGGCGGCCTTGCTGAAGGAACGGTGCATTTCCTTCAGGCCTTCGCCCAGATTTTTCGAGGCCAGCTTCCAGAAGCCGCCGAAGGTCATCGTCTCCGTGAAGTCGCGCAGGTTGAAATCCGTCTTGAAATAACCCTCGCGCGCGAAAGCCAGCACGGCGTTCGGCCCGGCGTGGACCGAGCCGTCGATCATGCGCGTGAAGTGGACACCGAGGAACGGGAAGGCCGGGTTCGGCACCGGATAGATCAGCGTCTTGACCAGATGGCGCTTCTCCGGGACCAGCTCGTAGTATTCGCCGCGGAAGGGGACGATCTTCGCGCCGGGGTCCGCGCCGCCAAACCGGGCGACGCGGTCGCTGTGGAGTCCGGCGCAATTGATGATGAACTTCGCCTCGAACGGCCCCTGGCTGGTTTCCAGGACGTGGACGCCGCCGCGTTCGTGGATTTTTTCCACGCGCGTGCCGAGTTTGATTTCGCCGCCCTGGGCCTGGATGAGTTCGGCGTATTTCTGGCCGACCTTCTTGTAGCTGACGATGCCGGTGCTGGGGACGCGAAGGCCGGCGAGGCAGCGAACGTGAGGTTCGATGGCCCGGACCTGGGCGGCGGAGATTTTGGTGACGTTGAGCTGGTTTTCCAGGCCGCGCTTGAAAAGATTTTCGAGGAGGGGCAGTTCGGCCTCGCGGGTGGCGACGATGACCTTGCCGCAGACGTCGTGGGGGATGCTGTGCTCCTCGCAGAACCCGACCATGGAGCGCGCACCCGCGCTGGCGAACTTCGCCTTGAAGCTGCCGGGCTTGTAGTAAATGCCGGAATGGATGACGCCGCTGTTGCGCCCAGTCTGGTGGAGGGAAAGGTCGAATTCTTTTTCGAGCAGGAGAATCCGCGCGCCCGGCTGCCGGCGTCCCAGGGTCAGGGCCGTGGCCAGTCCCACAATCCCGCCGCCAATGATCGCGAAATCAAACATGAAAGACTATAATGGCAGGCGGCCCCGGTTTATTTAGCGGGCCGGATGGACTTCCACACTTTGCCCGGGGCGGTGCCGATGGCCCAGAGGTCTTCGAGCAGCATCTTGTCCCGCAACGTGTCCATCGACTGCCAGAAGCCGGCGTGTTTGTAGGCGGCCAACTGGCCGGCGCGCGCCATATTTTGCATCGGCTCGCGCTCCCAGACCGTGGTGTCGTCCTGGATGTGATCGATGACTTTCGGTTCCAAGACGAAGAAGCCTCCATTGATCCACGCGCCGTCGCCTTCCAGCTTTTCGCGGAAGTGGGCGATGCTGCTTTGGTCGTCGCCGAGGGTGAAGGCGCCGAAACGTCCGGGCGGCTGCACGGCGCTGAGGGTGGCGAGTTTCTTCTGCTGGCGGTTTAAGGCGATGATCTGGCTGATGTCCTGGTTGGTGACGCCGTCGCCGCAGGTTATGCAAAAGGTTTCCGAGCCGAGGTGCTCCCGAACCCGCTTGAGCTGTCCGCCGGTCATGGTGGCCTCGCCGGTATCGACCAGGGTGATGCGCCACGGCTCGACATATGTCTGATGCATCTCCA
>CANMZY010000248.1:0-5441 GCA_947502425.1 Verrucomicrobiales bacterium | reverse complement strand
GATCCTCACCTCGACCATGATCGGCGAGGACCAGCCCAATGCGAACAACCAAAAGCTGACGCCCTACAACGATTTTCTGAAGGCGCTCGCCAAGGAAAAAAAATGTCTGCTCGCTGATCTCAACGGCGACATGCAGGCCGCGATCGCGAAGGTTGGCCCGGAAAAGAAAGGCAACCTGCTGACCGGTGACGGCGTTCACATGAATGCGGCCGGGAACAAAATGATGGCGACCGGAGTCCTCCGGGCCTTCGGTTTGAGTGCCGAGCAGATCACCAAGGCGGAGACGGCCTGGTCCACTCCTCCGGCCGCCAAGTAAATTCGGCGTGCGGCGGAAAGAAGTTTCCGTCGGAACGAGCGCCCCGCAATTACAGCCATGCCCTCCGGGGTATGGCTTTTTTTTGCATGCGGCAACTGGAGTTCATGCTTCAGCAAATCTTCGGCCCTGAGCAGTCTCGCACGTAGAACTGAACTCCAACAACCAACCGCCCCTGCCCCCCGCCTCCGTCATTGCGCTTGCCACTTCCCCTGCCCTCGCCAAATCATCCGCCATGCGAACGGTCACCTCAGTCGTCTCCATGCAGCGGCTCGCGCTGAAATGGCGGGACGAAAAAATCCGCACCGGCTTCGTGCCGACGATGGGCTTCCTGCATGAAGGCCACCTGGCCCTGGTGCGCCGCGCCCGCCGGCTCGTCGGCCCGCGCGGCTGCGTGGTGGTGAGCATTTACGTGAACCCGACGCAGTTCGGGCCGAAGGAAGACCTCAGCCGTTACCCGCGCGATTTCAAACGTGATCTCAGCCTGTGCCGCGCCGAGGGCGTGGACGTGGTGTTCGCACCGGGCGACGCGGAGATGTATCCCGGCAAGGCGGAAGGACGCTACAGCACCTACCTCGTCGAGGAGCAGTTGTCGCGCGGGATGGAAGGCGCGGCGCGGCCCGGACACTTTCGCGGCGTCGCCACGGTGGTCGCGAAACTGTTCAACCTCGTGCTGCCGGACGTGGCGGTGTTTGGCGCCAAAGATTTTCAACAGGCCGCCGTCATCCGGCGCATGGTCTGTGATTTGAATTTTCCCGTAAAAATCATCGTGGCCCCGACGGTGCGCGAGCCGGACGGTGTCGCCATGAGTTCTCGCAACAAATATCTGGTCGGCGATTTGCGCGAGCAGGCGACGGTATTGGGGCATTCGATTCGGGCCGTGCGGGCCGCCGTCGCGCAGTCGGCAAAGCCGGTGGCCGCAGCGCGGCTGAGAGCCTTGGTGCGCGAGACCATCAAGCCCGTGCCCGCTGCGAAGCTGGATTACGTCGAGTTCTTCGATCCAATCACGCTCGCGCCCGTGGTGGCCGTGGCACGCGGCACACAAATGGCGCTCGTGGTGTTCGTCGGCAAGACGCGGTTGATTGATAATGGCCTGCTGTAGTTCAAAGAGATGATGAAAAAATTCGACTTCCTCATCCTCGGCAGCGGCATCGCGGGGCTTTCCTTCGCGCTCAAGGTCGCGCCGCGCGGGCGGGTGGCTATCATCACCAAGAAGAACCGCGCCGAGTCGAATACCAATTACGCCCAGGGCGGCATCGCGGCGGTCACGAGCAAGGAGGACTCCTTCGAGCTGCACGTCCGCGACACGCTCGAAGCCGGCGCGGGCCTCTGCCACGAGCCGGTCGTCCGCACCATCGTCGAGGAAGGCCCGGCCCGCATCGCCGAGTTGATCGAGCTGGGCATGAAATTTTCCGTGCGCGAAGTCCCCGAAGGCAGCGGGGAAATCGAACTCGACCTCGGCCGCGAGGGCGGCCATTCGCGCCGGCGGATTTTGCACGCGAAGGACGTAACCGGCCGCGAAATCGAAAGTGCCCTGCTCGCCGCCATCGCCGCGCAGCCGAACATCGAGATTTTTGAAAATCATTTCGCCATCGACCTCATTACCACGCAGAAGCTCGGCCAGGCCGGCCCCAGCCGCTGCGTGGGCGTTTATGCGTTGGACAAAAAATCCGGCCGGGTCGAGACCTTCGCCGCGCCGGTCACGCTGCTGGCCACCGGCGGCTGCGGAAAAGTTTATCTCTACACGACCAATCCCGACATCGCGACCGGCGACGGCGTGGCCATGGCCTATCGCGCCGGGGCGACGGTCTCGAACATGGAGTTCATCCAGTTTCATCCGACCTGCCTTTACCATCCCAAGGCAAAATCTTTTCTCATCACCGAGGCGATGCGCGGCGAGGGGGCGGTGCTCAAAAGCCTCGCGGGCGGGGAGTTCATGGACAAATTTCACCCGCTCCAATCGCTCGCGCCGCGCGACGTGGTGGCCCGCGCCATCGACAGCGAGATGAAGCGCACCGGCGCGGATTACGTGCTGCTCGACGCCACGCACCGGCCGGCGCGGTTTCTCATCGAGCATTTCCCGAACATCTACGAGACGTGCCTGCGCTACGGCATCGACCTCACGAAGGAGCCGATTCCCGTGGTGCCCGCCGCGCATTACCAGTGCGGCGGCGTGCGGACGAACGTCGATGGCGAGACGGACATCGCGGGCCTTTACGCCGTCGGCGAAGTGGCTTGCACCGGGCTCCACGGCGCGAACCGGTTGGCGAGCAATTCGCTACTGGAAGCCATCGTCTGCGCCCATCGCGCCGCGCAAAAAGTGGGCGCACCCGCGCCGTTCGCGGCGGCCATTCCCGCGTGGCAGTCGGGCAAGGCGAACAACGCCGATGAAATGGTCGTGGTCTCGCACAACTGGGACGAGATCCGGCGGCTGATGTGGGATTACGTCGGCATCGTGCGGACGAACAAGCGGCTGCAGCGCGCGCAAAAGCGCATCGCGAATTTGCAGGAGGAGATTCAGGAATATTACTGGGACTTCATCGTGACGAGCGACCTGCTGGAGCTGCGCAACATCGCGACCGTGGCCGGCCTGATCGTGGCCTGCGCCTTGGAACGTCCCGAAAGCCGCGGGCTGAACTACAATCTGGATTTTCCGAACCCCGACCCGGCCTGGGGGCAGCGCGACACGCTGTTGCGGAAAGGCTGAAGGCCCAGCGCCGGGAAAACAGTCATGGCGACCCGATTTCCGGTCTGCGCCCCGCGGCGTTCACGCCGCTTCATCTGGGCGCATCCGCCCACTGCCCCCGTTCGCTCAAACTGCTTGCCCGTCTTGGACTGATCGGCGATCAAAATCACCAAAGCCTTAACCCCTGATTTTATGTGCATGTTCTCATAAGCAGTGGAAGACGTCCGTGCCACCAACATCTTTGCCGCTCCGGCCTGGTTGCCCATGTGACACCGCAGCTTTTCACCCTCACCCCGCCCTCTCCCTCGGAGGGAGAGGGAGACCCATCGTCGCCGCCCTGTGACCCTGGTGGCGTTGAATTGGCGGGACGCGGACAGCGCGACTCCCTCCTAGCGGGAGAAGGCTGGGGTGAGGGAGAACGGCCACGAACGCCCAACCCGGTGACAGGAAACTGAGATGCTCATCCTTCGCTCAAACCGCTTGCCCGCCCCGCGCAAACCGGCTACATCATGCGTCTCTTTTGAAAAATTTAACTTAACCAATCATGCCCTACACCACCTGCACCGTTCCCGTCGGCGGAAAAATCACCATCAAAGACGGCAAGCTCACCGTGCCGTCGAATCCCATCGTCCCCTTCATCCGCGGCGACGGCACCGGGCCGGACATCTGGGCCGCCAGCGAACGCGTCTTCGACGCGGCGGTGCAAAAGGCCTACGGCGGTCAGCGCAAGATTGCGTGGATGGAAGTCTTCGCCGGCGAAACCGCCTTCAAGCAGTTCAACAACTGGCTGCCGGACGACACGGTCGAGGCCTTCAAGGAATTTCTCGTCGGCATCAAAGGCCCGCTCACCACGCCCATCGGCGGCGGCATCCGCTCGTTGAACGTCGCGCTGCGCCAGATGCTTGACCTCTACGTCTGCCTGCGGCCGGTGCAATACTTCACCGGCGTGCCCTCGCCCGTGAAGCACCCGGAGAAGGTGGACATGACCATCTTCCGCGAGAACACCGAGGACATTTACGCGGGCATCGAATTCGTCGGCGGCTCGCCCGAGGCGCAAAAAGTTTTGGACTTCCTCGCGCAGGAATTTCCGAAAGACTTCAAAAAAATCCGCTTCGGCTCCAAGGAGGCCATCGCCGGCTACATGAAACTCGCCGCGCCCGACCATGACACCGCGCACATCCCGGTGCAGGTCGGCCTGGGCCTCAAGGCCGTCTCCAACGTCGGCACCATCCGCCTGATGAAGTCCGCCGTCGAATTCGCCCTGACGAACAAGCGCAAGAGCGTGACCATCGTGCACAAGGGCAACATCATGAAATACACCGAGGGCGCCTTCCGGGACTGGGCCTACTCCGCCGCCGAACGCATCTTCGGCGACAAAGTTTACACCTGGGCGAAATGGGAGCGGACGAAAAAGGAAAAGGGCGAGGCCGCCGCGAACGACGAGCAGAAGGCCGCGCTCAAGGCCGGCGCCATCCTCATCAAGGACGCCATCGCCGACATCGCGCTCCAGCAGGTGCTCACGCGCCCGGAAGATTTCGATGTCATCGCCACGCTGAATTTGAACGGGGATTATTTGAGCGACGCCCTCGCCGCGCAGGTCGGCGGCATCGGCATCGCGCCCGGCGGCAACATCAACTATGTGACCGGCCATGCCATCTTCGAGGCCACGCACGGCACCGCACCGAAGTACGCCAACCTCGACAAGGTGAATCCCGGCAGCGTGGTCCTGAGCGGCGAGATGATGCTGCGCTACCTCGGCTGGACCGAGGCCGCCGATCTGATCATCAAAGGACTCAACGGCGCGATCGCTGACAAGCAGGTCACCTACGACTTCGCCCGACTCATGGACGGCGCGACGGAGATCAAATGCTCCCAGTTCGGCAGCGCGATCATTGCGAAGATGTGACCGGGCGGGCGCGGGTGGAAGCCCCCTCTTGGCCCTTCACCACATGGCGGCCCTGCTCCCGGTTGGACGAACGCGATTCCATCCGTGTCCATCCGTGGTCAAAAATTTTTCGCAACTGCATGGTTACGCCTGAAGGCGGAACTCCGACTGAAGCGCCGGGGGAAATTCCGTTTCCCTTTGCTCCCAACACCGTCACCCGATAGTCTGCGCGCGTTCCGAATTCCATGAATGGTTCCCGCGAAAACTCCGCCCCGCGCCTGCCCTATTTGCCGGCGCTGGATGGGTTGCGGGCCCTGGCCGTGCTGGCCGTGCTGCTTTACCACGGCGGCCAGACCTGGCTGCCCGGCGGTTTTCTCGGAGTAGAAATGTTCTTCGTCATCAGCGGCTACCTGATCACCTCGCTGCTCCTTGCGGAATGGAATCAGGACGGCCGCGTTGATTTCAAAAGCTTCTGGCTGCGCCGGGCGCGGCGGTTGTTTCCCGCGCTCATCGCCTTGCTCATGGTGGTGGTGGGCTACGCGGTCGTGTTTCTGCCG
>CANMZY010000247.1:0-5464 GCA_947502425.1 Verrucomicrobiales bacterium | reverse complement strand
ACTGGCTCGTGAAATCTGAACCCGCCGCCTACTCGTGGACGGTCTTCGTCCAGGACGGGCGCGCGGTCTGGACCGGCGTCCGCAATTTCCAGGCGCGAAATCATCTCCGCGCGATGCGGCGCGGCGACCTGGTGCTTTTTTACCACAGCGTGACCGGCAAACAGGTCGTCGGCCTGGCGCGGGTGGAGAAGGAATTTTATCCGGACCCGACGGCGGACGAGGGCGACTGGTCGGTGGTCGATCTGGTGCCGGTGAAGCCGCTCGTGCGCCCGGTGACGCTTGACGCCATCAAGGCCGACGCCGTGCTCCGGGAAATTCCGCTGGTGAAACAATCCCGCCTCTCCGTCTCGCCGCTGACCGCCGCGCAGTTTCAAAAGCTGCTCACGCTCGGCGCGACGCGCGTCTGATCCGCCTCCGTCCGCTCACTCGGGGATCAGCGTGTAACGGCTGCCCTTGTCCTAGAAGGAGCCGGTGGAGGGTTCGCCATTGTCGATCTGTTTGTTGATGCGGAGCATTTGGGCCGGGCTGGCCCGGGCGCCGACCGCGGACACGCCCGCCTTGAAGCCGAGCACCTGGTGGTCCCAGTCCCACTGGCCGACCACGCTGGCTGCTTCCGCCCACTTCATCCCCTTCAGATATTCCTCCATGCCCGCCGGGATCACGGCGGGCATTTCATCCGGGGGATAATTGCCGGTTTCAATCGAGCGCTGCACAAAGGCCCCGCCCGCCATTTTCAAGTCCGCCATGAACCGGCTGTTCTGCGCGCTCCCCCGGGCCCGGACGAACGCGGGGATGGCAACGGCGGAGAGCAGGCCGATAATGGCCAACACCACCATCACTTCCACGAGGGTGAAGCCCGTGTGCTTTGTTTTCAGAAGATTCATGGGCCGGTGCGGAACACATGCGGTGAATCCACGCCCACCTTATCTGGCGGACGGCGCGCCCTAATTCTTGAGGCGGTTCTGTCCTCCTGCGGGCCGGCTCTGTTCCGAATTCCGCCTCGAGGTCCGAGGCCCCTCCGGCTCCGATCCAACCACATTGTTGACATGGCAACAATCATTCCCTAAACCTTCCGCCGTGAAACGACCGCCGGCCACCCGTCCGCGCTACCAGGCGCTGCTGCAACTGCTGCGCACGTCCGAGACGATCTGGAACGCCAGCCGCGCCTTCTTCGCCCGCTGGGAGCTTGGCCCCAGCCAGTTCAACATCCTCAACGCGCTCGCCGGCCGCCCCGGCGGCTGCACCCAGATGGAGTTGAGCGGCGAGTTGGTCACCCACCGCTCGAACGTCACCGGGTTGATCGGCCGGCTCGAGCAGCGCGGCCTCGTCCGCCGCCGGGACGCCGTCGCGGACCGCCGCGCCTATCGCGTCACGCTCACGCCCGCCGGGCGAAAACTCGTCGCAAAAATATTACCGCATTATCATCACGCGGCGGAACAGGTCTGGGGAAAAGTATCATCCGCCCACGTCCAACAACTGGTCGCCGCCCTCGAAACACTCGCCTGCAACGCCGAACGCATCGGTCACGATCCGAAGAAAGACGTCCCATCTCAAAACACCGCACATCCATGAAATCCTTCCTTCGCTTCCTCCTCCGGTTCCTCTACGGCTACCGCGCCTATCGCACCGAGGCCCTCACCACGCCCGGCCCGGTGCTGCTCCTGCCCAACCACGTTTCCTGGCTCGACTGGCTCTTTCTCATGGTGCTGCTCGATGACGACTGGAAGTGCGTCGTCTCCAGTACCGCCGCGCAGACTTCGTGGCTGCATCGGAAGATCATGCTCAACCGCCGCACCTTCCCCATCGACACCGCCTCGCCCTATGCAGTGAAGCGCATGGCGGAATATCTCCAGACCGGCGGACGGCTGCTGCTCTTTCCCGAAGGCCGGCTCTCTCGCACCGGCACGTTGATGAAGCTATTCGATGGCACGGGCTTTCTGCTCCACAAGACGCGCGCCAAGGTTATCACCTGTTACCTGCGCGGCGCGCACCGGCTTCCCTTTTCGCCGAACCGCGACGTGAAGAAATTTTTCCCGCGCGTCACCGCCCACTTCAGCGCCGCGCTCACGCCGCCCAAGGCCGACCATCTCAGCACCTCGCAATCCCGCACGCTCCTGACCAACTGGCTGCGCGACCAACTCGTCGGCCAGCAGTTCCAGGTGGAAATGGAATTCGGCCCGCGCACCGTTCACAGCGCCATCGCCGAGGCGGGACGCGCGCGGCCCGGTCACGGCGTGCTCGAGGACGTCAGCCAACAGTTGACCTATCGCCGGCTGCTGATGGGCGCAAGCCTGCTGGCGCGAAACTGGGAGACGACACTGGTGCCAAAGCTTCCGCGCGTCGGCGTGCTGCTGCCGAACGTCAACGCCACGCCGGTCGTGCTGCTTAGTCTCTGGGCGGCGGGCAAGGTGCCGGCGGTGCTCAATTACTCCACCGGCCCGGCGATCATGCTGGCCTGCGTGCAACTGGCCGGATTAAAACAGATCATCACCTCGCGCACTTTTTTGGAGAAGGCGCGGCTCAACCTGGATTCGCTCACGGCGGCAGGAGTTGAAATTCTTTATCTCGAAGACGAGCGGGAAAAAATCAGCGGCCTGGAAAAACTCGCCGCGCTGCTCGGCCTGCGCCCGCTGCCGCAATCACCGTTCGGCGATCCCGCTGCCACCGCCGTCGTGCTTTTCACCAGCGGCTCGGAAGGCCTGCCCAAGGGCGTCGAGTTGACCCACACCAACCTGCTCGCGAACATCCGGCAGATGCTCGCGGTCTGTGATCTGCAGGACGGCGACCGCGTCTTCAACGCGCTGCCGATCTTCCACAGCTTCGGGCTGACCGTCGGCACGCTGCTCGCGCTGGTGCGCGGCATGGCGGTGTATCTGTATCCGTCGCCGCTCCATTATCGCGTGGTGCCGACGGCGTTTTACGGGAAGGACTGCACGGTCATGCTCGGCACGAACACCTTTCTCAACGGCTACGCGCGCAAGGCACATCCGCTCGATTTCCGCAGCCTGCGCTACATGTTCGCGGCGGCGGAAAAACTGCAGGAGGCGACCTCGCTGGCCTGGGCTCGGCGCTTCGGCGTGCGCGCGCTGGAAGGCTACGGCGCGACCGAATGCAGCCCGTGCATCAGCGTCAACACGCCGCTCGCACCCAAGCACGGCTCGGCGGGACGGATGGTGCCGGGCATGGATTACAAACTTGAACCGGTGCCGGGCGTGGCGGAGGGCGGACGGCTTTTCGTGCGCGGTCCGAACGTGATGAAAGGCTATCTCAACGCAGATGCGAACGCGAAATTTCTCGAACAAGGCGGCTGGTATGACACCGGCGACATTGTGAGCGTGGATGAGGAAGGGTTTATCCACATTCAGGGCCGCATGAAACGGTTCGCGAAAATCAGCGGCGAAATGGTGAGCCTGACCGCCGTGGAAGACGCGCTGGCCGGGGCCTTCCCGCACTACGGCCTGCGCTGCCAGATCTCCGTCATCGCGCGGCCCGACGAGCACAAGGGCGAAATGCTCATCGCCGTGAGCAACGAATCACGCCTCACGCTCGACGAAATCCGCGCCGCCATTAAGGCGAAGGGGCTGCCGAATCTCTGCGTGCCGCGTGAGGTGAAATTTGTCCGCGAGATTCCCAAGCTCGGCACCGGCAAGACGAATCATCGCGAGCTGGAAAAATTGATCTGATCCATGAAGACCACCTTGAAAAGCGCCTTGGTCGGAACGCTGCTGGGAGTCCAAAGCGGCGCTGCCGAGATGTCCGTTGACGAGCCGGCCTCGACCAATGCGACCAAAGACTGCGTCGTGCTGCTGCATGGCCTGGGCCGCACCGGGCTTTCGATGAAGCCGGTGGAACGATCCCTAGTCCGGCGCGGTTACAGCGTGGTCAACCTCACCTATCCGGCCCTTTGGGTGCCGCTGGAGCGGCTGGCGGACGAACATCTCCACGAGGCGCTGGCCAGCCGGGTGCCGCCGGATACCGGACGCATCCACTTCGTCACGCACTCGATGGGCGGCATCCTGGTGCGGCAATACCTTGCCTCCCACCGGGTCGCCAACCTCGGTCGGGTCGTGATGATTGGTCCGCCCAATCAGGGCAGCGAAAAGGCCGATCTCTTCAAAAGTTGCGCACTCGGACGCTGGCTCACCGGGCCGAACCTTTCACGGCTGGGCACCGGCCCGGATGATTTGCCGCAGACGATGGGAGCGGTCGGCTTTGAGGCGGGGGTCATTGCCGGTGATCGTCCCTGGCTTGGCCCGATTTGGAAGCGCACGACGCCAGGTGACGGCATCGTGGCCGTCGAGTCCACCAAGGTCGCCGGCATGAAAGACTTCACCATCGTGCATGGCTCGCACACGCTGCTGATGAACCAGCGCGAGACCCTGGAGCAGATGGGCGAGTTCATCCAGCACGGACGCTTTCGTCATCACGAACAATGAACTCCGAAGAACCGTTGCAAATCCGCAGCCATGGCCCGGCCGGCGCGCCCGCCTTGATCTACCTGCCCGGCACGCACGGTGACTGGACGCTCTCCGCCAGCCTGCGCCGCGCGCTGGGCGACCGCGTGCGCTTTGTCGAGTTCACCTATCCGCGCACGACGACGTGGTCGCTCGAAGACTACGCGCAGGCCGTGGACGGCGCGTTGCTCGGGCACGGCGTGACGCGGGGCTGGCTGCTGGGCGAATCGTTCAGTTCGCAGGTCTGCTGGCAGATGCTGGCGTCTCCGGCGCGGAAGTTTCAGACGGAAGGCGTGATTCTCGCCGGCGGCTTCGTGCGGTATCCGGTGATGGGCGCGCTGTGCCTGGCGCGGAGGCTGGTCAGCCGCCTGCGCCTGTCCAAGGTCAACTTCGGACTGCGCGCTTACCGCATTTACGCCCTGCTGCGGCATTGGAACTCGCCGGAAGTGCGCGTGATGCTCGACGAGTTCATGGCGCGGCGCACCGACGAGGACCGCCGCGCCGCCGCGCGCCGGCTGGACCTGATCGAGTGGAACGATCTCCGGCCCGTGGCCCGGGCCGTGCGGGTGCCGGTCTATTGCTTGACTGGTTTCATTGATCCGATTGTGCCTTGGCCGTTCGTGCATCCGTGGCTGCGAAAAAATTGCCCCGGCTTTCGCGAGCGGAAAATCTCATGGGGCGCCGACCACAACGTGCTGAACATGTCGCCGGAAGTTTCGGCGGAGACGATTCTGCGCTGGATGAAAATGTAGCTCCGAAGTAGCCGTGACCACTCGGCGGGTAGTACAGGCCACTGGCCTGTGCCGAGCGGCGACCCGCCGCTGGAAACGTGGAAGGCGCATGCATTTTTCTACGTGTGTGTTTCCAGTGCGAGTCTCCTTCCGTTCCGTCCGGCCAGTGCCGGACGGCACAGGCGGGTCGCCTGTGCTACCCATTCCGACTTGAGAGTTGGGTTTTATTGAGGCTCGTGCAATACAGTGACGGATCGCGGAGCAATGATCCGCGCTCCA
>CANMZY010000246.1:0-5478 GCA_947502425.1 Verrucomicrobiales bacterium | reverse complement strand
TCGCCGTAGGCCCGTGCCCGCAAAATATATTCGCCGTCGCTGGGGAAATTGAATTCGAGATGCACGTCGCCCTCGCGGCCTAGCCGGCGCAGGCCGTCGGCGGCCGCTTCCCCCGGCGCGGTGCCTTCGAGTTCCGTCGCGGCGAAGCGTTTGCTCGTCGGCTTGGGCGTGAGGTCGGTGACGATCGCCCGGGCCATGATCTTGTCGGCGGCGGCGAGATATTTTTCCAGGAGCACGGGCGGCATGGAGAGCACGTCGCCGATGTTGTCGAAGCCGTAGCCCACGTCGTCGGCGGGGAAATCATCCGCCGCCTGGACGTCGATGCCGACGAGGTCGCGGATGGTGTTGTTATACTCGGCGCGGTTGAGCCGGCGGATGGTAACGCGGCCCGGATCGGGATGGTCGCAATCGACGTTGAAAAGTTTCGCCTCGATCCAGTCAGCGACGAGAGCGCGCTGCGGTTCGGCGGGCTGGGGCTTTTGGGACGGTGGCATCTCGTGGTTGCGGAGATTTTTCATGACCTTCTCCCAGGTTTTACGATCCTTGAGCACCGCCGCCTCGTCGGCGAAGGCTTCGAGGGAGAGGTCGCCCTTCTGCTTTTCCGAGCCGTGGCAGTCGTAGCAATACTTCGCGAGCACCGGCTTGATCTCCTTGGCAAAGTCCACGCTCCGCGCGGCGGCGGGTTTGTTTTTGAAACCCGCCGCGACGAGCAGCAGCGTCATCAAGATGAGCAGTCCGAAACGCATGTTCAAAGTCCACGCCATTCTGGCGCGGAAGAGGGATGACCTTACGCCACGGCCAAAACCAAGGCCAACGCAATTTTGCATCTGTTCTTGCCCTGCCGACGGTGGTCCGCGGCCAGAGGAACTCCTCCCGGTGACGGCCTGATTCGGAGCGGCGGGCGTCCCGCCGCCCGGATGAGGCCGCGAGGATTCGCGGTGTCTGGAAGGGGTTCGCGCGGCGTGGTGCCTTCGCGGCGTTTCCTCCGCCGGGCGGGACGCACCGGCTCCACGGCAGGCCGGAGGCCCGCCGCCACGCCAGCCGCTGCCCTCGAGGCAGCCAAAAACCCGGAAAAAGGCTTTACACGCGCCCCGCCGCTGCCTAGGCTCTACCCCTCATTAACGAAATAAAGACGAACGTAATTATGGAAGCGAAAGACAAAACGATTAAGAATTTTCAAGTGCATGCGAAGGACACCGGATCCGCCGACGTGCAGATCGCCCTTCTCACCGAGCGCATCAACAGCCTCAGCGAACACCTGCAGAAGAATCTCAAGGACCACAGCTCCCGCCGTGGGCTGCTCATCATGGTCAGCCAGCGCCGCAAGCTGCTGGACTACCTGCACAACACCGACAACGGCCGCTATGTGGCCGTGACCAAGAAGCTCAAGCTTCGCCGGTAATTTGCGGGCGACGCGGCGTCCGGCACGCCGGGGCCGCGTTTTCCACCCTTTGATTGAATCGAGGACACGCGAACGATTCTCTTCAACTCGAAAACAAATCGCGTATGAACCATGCCTGTTGTCTCCGGGTGATTTCATTCAGCCCCGAAAAATTCGGGATTGAATGAAGTTCCTCTGGAGCCGGCCGGCTCTCCGTAAGAAAACCAGCTAGTTATGTCACATAAAATCACCGCTCAATTGGGCGACAAACAGGTCATCATCGAATCCGGGAAGCTCGCCAAACAGGCCGACGGCGCCGTCACCGTGCAGCTCGGCGAAACCATTATCGTCGTCGCCGCCGTCGCCGCCACCAAGGCCAAGCCCGGCCAGGATTTCTTCCCGCTTACCGTGGACTACCGTGAAAAGGCCGCCGCGGCGGGCCGTTTCCCCGGCGGCTACTTCAAGCGCGAAGGCCGTCCCACCGAGAAGGAAATTCTCACCTGCCGCCTCACCGACCGCCCCATCCGCCCGCTCTTTCCAAAGGGCTGGTATAACGAAGTGCAGGTCCAGACCGTGCTCCTCAGCGCGGATGGCGAGAACGATCCGGACATTCTCAGCATCATCGGCGCGTCCGCCGCGCTGACCGTCAGCGACATTCCGTGGGCCGGTCCGCTCGGCGCCGTCCGCGTTGGCCGGGTCAACGGCAAGTTCATCGCCAACCCGACCCACGCCGAGAAGGTCGGGAGCGATCTCGACCTCGTCTATGTCGGCAACGAAAAAGACGTGGTGATGTATGAAGGCGCCGCCAAGGAAATCACCGAGCCCGACTTCGCCGCGGCGCTGCAATTCGCCCAGGCCGCCTGCCAGCCGCTCATCGCCGCGCAGAAGGAGCTCGCCGCCAAGGCCGGCAAGAAAAAGCGCGCGATCACCCTCAACACCGTCCCCGACGAAATTCTGCTCGAAGCCAAGAAACTCGCCGGCAACCGCTTTGTCCCCGCGCTGCTCACGCCCGGCAAGCTCGCCCGTGAATCCGCCTGCAAGGCGATTCAAGACGAGGTGGGCGTGAAGCTCGTGGAAAAATTCGGCGCGGAAAAGGTCACCGAATTTGTCATTAAAGACGCCTTCTATTACATCCAGAAAGAATCCATCCGCAGCCTGATTCTGGACGAGAAGAAGCGCCTAGATGGCCGCGGCTTCGACCAAATCCGCCCGCTGCTCAGCGAAGTCGGCGTCCTGCCCCGCGCGCACGGCTCGGCGCTTTTTGCCCGTGGCGAAACGCAGGCCGTCAGCCTCGTCACCCTCGGCACCAGCGAAGACGCGCAGAATTTCGATTCCTACACCGGCGGCGAAACGAGCAAGAAATTCATCTTGCACTACAACTTCCCGAACTTCTCCGTCGGCGAAACCGGCCGCATCTCCGGCCCCGGTCGCCGTGAAATCGGCCACGGCGCGCTCGCCGAACGCAGCATCGCCCAGATGCTCCCTCTCGAAACCTATCCCTACGCCGTGCGCGTGGTCAGCGAGATCATGGAATCCAACGGCTCCACCTCGATGGCCTCCGTTTGCGGCGGCACGCTCGCCCTCATGGATGCCGGCGTTCCGATGATTCGTCCGGTGGCCGGCATCAGCATCGGCATCTGCGCCGAATACAGCGGCGAGAACATTTCCCGCTACCAGCTCCTCACCGACATCATCGGCTGGGAAGACGGCTACTGCGACATGGACTGCAAAATTGCCGGCACCGAGAAGGGTATCACCGGCTTCCAGCTCGATCTCAAGCTCAAGGGCGTCCCGCACGACATCATGCTCCAGACGATTGAGGCGGCGCGCATCGCCCGTCTCGCCATTCTCGATCACATGCGCCAGACCATCGCCGAGCCGCGCAAGGAACTCAGCAAATACGCCCCGCGCATCGTGCAGATCAAGATCAACCCCGAGAAAATCGGCGCGCTCATCGGACCCGGCGGCAAAAACATCAAGCGCATCGTCGAGGAATCCGGCTGCGAGATCAACATCGACGACGACGGCACGGTCAACATCTACTCTGTTTCCGCCGAGGGTATGGAAGTCGCCCGCAATGCCGTCGAAGGCATGACCGCCGAAGCCGAAATCGGCAAGCTCTACAAGGGCCGCGTCGTCACCATCAAGGAATTCGGCGCGTTCGTGGAATTCCTCCCCGGCAAGGACGGCCTCTGCCACATCAGCGAACTGGCCAACTTCCGCGTCAAGCAGACCGAGGACGTCGTCAAGATGGGCGACGAAATCTGGGTCAAGTGCCTGGGCGTGGATGAAAAAGGCCGCGTCAAACTCTCCCGCCGCGCCGCCATGGCCGAGCGTGACGGTGAAATGTCCGGCAAAGACGACAAGGCTCCGGCCGACGACCGAGGCTGAAGCGTTCCGAAATAATTCAATCAAGGCGGGCCGAGTGGCCCGCCTTTTTTATTTCTGGAAATGAGTGATCCGGCCCACGCGGACTGCTACAAACAGGAACTGGCAGAAAATGAATGTGGTGGTGAAGGCGGTGGTGGAAAAACTTTCCGGCCTCCCTTACTCTCAGCAGGCATGAGCACGCGCAAACAATCAGCCGTCTCGAACTTGACGCGGGAGCAAATCCTCGCAGCGTTGCAGAGCCTGTCCGACGAGCTGGGCAAATCGGGCGTCACTGGCGAGGTCTGCCTGTTCGGCGGCACGGTGATGGTGCTCGCTTTCACCGCGCGGCTGACGACGAAAGACGTGGACGCACTTTTCCAGCCCGCGCAGACCATTCGCGAACTGGCCCGCCGCATTGCGGACGAACAGCGCCTGCCCGCCGACTGGCTCAACGATGGCGTCAAAGGTTTTATTTCCGCCCGGCACGAAACGACGGCAGGAAATCTCCCACAGTTCCCGCACCTGCGGCTGACCATGCCCGTCCCGGAATATCTGCTTGCCATGAAGTGCATGGCCGCGCGCATTGGCGGCACGACCGACGAGCCATCCGATGTAGCCGACATTGTTTTTCTCATCCGCCATCTCCAGTTCCTGTCCGCGCAGAAAGTTTTGGATCTGGTCGGGCATTACTATCCCGCCAATCGAATTCCGGTGAAGACGCAGTATCTGGTGGAAGGCCTGTTCGAGGAGGGCAAAATATGAGGCCGAAAACTCTGGCGGAAGTCGCGCGCCTCGCCGCTGACGGCGAATCCTTTGACCGCTGTCTGGCAAATTTTCTCGACGAGTTCTACGCCGCGCCGGATGCCAAAGCGCTGGCCACCGCGCCGCCGCTTCTGGCGTTGCAGTTTGGCGAGCCTGGTCACGTGCAGGACGCCTACCTTGCCGCCACCGCCGAAGCACTGGCCTGCGCTCATCAACTTCCTGTTCCGGCGTGGACCCACGCCGCCGCGCGCAAGCTCCAGCGTCCGTGGTTTGCCTCGCCGCTGGCCGCGTTGCGGGCGGTGCTGCTGCTGGAAAGTCCGGCGGCGTTTCGCTCGCGCAACCTGTTTATCAGCCGGAACGCACTCACTCGCGTCTGACGTCCCCGGCAAGGACAACAAGTCCACCGCCGCCGACAGAGGCTGAAGCGTTCCGAAACAATTCAGGCAAGGCGGCCCCCGGTGGCCCGCTTTTTTTATTTCTGGAAAAGAGTGGCCCGGCTCACGCCGGCTGCTACAAACGGGCATGAGCACGACCGAGAAGAACGCCGGGCAGGCGTTTCTGGCCAATGCTCATCAAAATGGATGAAGACGGGAATGCCAAAATCGCCTCATTATTTAGCGGGAGGGTCACCCCGTAGATGTCCTACCCAGTCTGGCAGAATTCCACAAAAAACAATGCTATGAAAACAAATTTGACCAACTTGCTGTGCGGGCTTTTCCCGATTCTGCTGATTGCCGTGCTCGCCGTCCAGTTTAGGCAACAAGACCGACTCGCCGCGTTGCAACGACAGCAACAAGTTTTCTCGTCTGCCGCGAGCCAGCAGCAGCAAGAGCATCGCGATGCGGGCGCAAAGCTCGCCAGTCAGATGACGAACTTGGGTGCGAGCCTGGAATCTCGTCTCACCCAAAATGAACATTACACAAAAGAAAAGGCTGCGGAGATCCCAAACATTGTCCAGCAGCAGA
>CANMZY010000245.1:0-5479 GCA_947502425.1 Verrucomicrobiales bacterium | reverse complement strand
CCGGTGAGCGAGTCCACGGAGTTCTGGCGCAGGAACCCCTTCTTCGTCGCCAGCTTCACGGCTTCGCGGGCCGTTTCCTCGAAGGCGATCTGGTCGAAGCCGACCGGACCTTCGACGTAGAAAACAACGCTCCCGGTGTCCTGGCAGATGGGCTGCGATTTGTTTTTCGCCAGCCCGATGTTGCGCTCGATGATCTTCAGCGCGGACTCGGCGATGGTGCCTTTCTTTTCCTGCTCGAGCGCGGCGACGAGGGATTGATGCACGTCCTCCGGAATTTCGGCGGAGGTGCGGCGGATCAATTCCAGCAGGGATTCGGCAAGCGCGTTCATCGTGCAAAAACTAGAGAGCGCGCCGGATGGTGTCAACGCCGCCGGAAGTTTGGTGGTGTCCTGATCTGCTCATCACTAGAGCGCGGCGGTGTCCCGCCTCGGGCGGGACCAACCGCAGCACGCCCGCAAAGACCGAGGCTTTAAATCATTCAAATAACTTCCTGCTCTCCACGCGCTGCGGGTGATCGAAGACGACACAGCCGCGCTCCTGCTCAATGCAAATCAGGACGCCGCCGGAATTTTGCGCTTTGAACTTCGCGGGTGGAACCCTAGTTTACGCTCCGTCATGACTGAACCAACCGCGCCCCGTCTGAACAAAATTCCGTTTCTCATCGGCGACCTGCTGCTGCTGGCCGTCGCCGGCTGGATGGTCCAGCAGGGGCCGGGACCGCTCGGCGTCTGGGCCGGGGTGATCGTGGCAGCCTGCGCTGCGCTCGGCGCGTGGCTGGCGGTCATGCCGTTTCTCGTGGAGTTCCGCGCGGCCACGAAACTCGCCGAGGCCGGCGAACTGACCAACGCCGTCGCGCAGTTGAAAAATCTCCAGCAGGTCAACGACCAGATCGCCGCCGCCACCGCGCAATGGCAGGCCGTCCAGGAAAAATCCGGCCAGGCCGTAACCGCCGCCGATGACATCGCCAAGCGCATCGCCAGCGAGGCGAAAGCGTTCAGCGAATTTCTCCAGAAGGCGAACGACAACGAAAAAAACATCCTCCGAACCGAGGCCGAAAAACTCCGGCGCGGCGAGGCCGAATGGCTGCAGATCACCGTGCGCCTGCTCGACCACGTGCACGCGCTGCACCAGGCCGGTGTACGTTCGGGGCAGCGCGGGTTGGTGGAGCAACTCGGCCAGTTTCAGAACGCCTGCCGCGACACCGCGCGGCGCATGGGCCTCGTGGCGGTCACGCCGGCGGAGGGCGAACCGTTCAGCGAACAGACGCATCAGCTTCTCGAAGACGCGGCCAAGCCTGGGTCGGGCGCGAAGATCGCCGCCGTGCTGGCCACCGGCTACACGTTTCAGGGACAGATGATCCGCCGGCCGCTGGTTTCCTTGCAGCAGGGCGTGACGGAAGAGGCGGAGCCGGAGCCGCAGCTTTCCTTTGAAGAGCCGGCCCGGTCCGGCGTCTGACCAACCATGAACTTGCCTTGCTCCAAACGCGAGCGCGCCGCCTTCACGCTCATCGAACTGCTCGTCGTCATCGCCATCATCGCCATTCTCGCCGGCCTCCTACTGCCCGCGCTGGCCAAGGCCAAGGCCAAGGCCCAACGCATTTCCTGCATCAGCAACCTCAAGCAGATCGCCCTCGGCTTCCGCATGTGGGCTGACGACAACGACAGTGCGTACCCGTGGACGGTCGCTCCGGCGGAAGGCGGCACCAAAACCGTACCCGACGCCTGGCGGCATTTCGCCATCATGTCGAACGAAATCTCCACGCCCAAAGTGCTGGTCTGCGCCAGCGACAGCGGCAAAACGAAGGCGAGTGATTTCGGCGGCGGCCCGACCAGTTTGGCCACGATCGGAAATGGCGCGGTGAGTTTTGCCCCCGGAACGGAAGCCAACGAAGGCCGTCCCAACATGCATCTGGTCACCGACCGCAACGCGATAGGCGTTGATAATAAGCCGTGCGGCGTGGCTGATATCCCGAACGCGACCCTGCTTCACACTGACACCGCAACTTGGGGAAGCGACCTCCACAAAAGTGCTGGCAACATGGCACTCACTGACGGTAGCGCGCAGCAAATGTCCCAAGCAACGCTCAAGAAGCACCTCGCCCAGACCGGCGATATTAGCAATTGCATCCTTAAGCCGTGAGCAAATCGTTGCTCGGCGCATTTTAACACTGCCCCCCCCGGAACACCGGCTTCAGTGGGCAACAACGAGATAAATCACACCGCTGCCGACTGAAGTCGGCGTTCCGATATCGTCGCAAGTTGCACATCGGAGGCAGTGTCAGCCACGCCCCCCGCCGCTAGTTTTTCCGATTCCTGCTTGCCAGCGGCGCCCCGCCTTGTGCATCTATGGACATGGCAAATTCGTCCGACCTTTCCGACCTCGACGCCGAGTTTTATCAGCCGGCGGAAAAGTTTTTCCCCGCCCACCACAGCCTCGCGCTCACCTACGACGACGTGACGCTGGCCACGCTCTATTCCGAAGTCCTCCCGCGCGACACCCAGCTCGACACCACGCTCGCCCCGGGCCTCGACCTAAACATCCCCGTCATCTCCTCGGACATGGACACCGTGACCGAGGCGCGCATGGCCATCGCCATGGCCTTGAACGGCGCGCTCGGCCTCATCCATTACAACATGCCCGAGCGCCAGCAGCTCTCCGAGGTCAGCCGTGTCAAGAACCACATCCACGGCCTCATCCAGGAGCCGATCAAGGTCGCGCCCGACCAGCTCGTCGGCGACGTGCTGCACATGATCGCCGAGCGGCGCTTCGCCTTCAGCACGTTTCCGGTGGTCGATGATTCCGGGCGGCTGCTCGGCCTGCTCTCGAGCCACGTCGTCAAGCCGCGCTACGCGAAACGCAAAGTGTCCGACGCGCTCACCCCGCGCGCCCAGGTGCAGACGATCCACCGGAAGGAGCTCACCCCCAATCCCGTCGCCCGCGCCGACAAATTTTTCAACGAGAACCCCGGCATCCACAAGCTGCTCGTAGTCGATGACCGGGATCACCTGCACGGCCTCTTCACCATGAGCGACGTGGAACGGATCACCCAGGAACGGCTCGCGCAGTTCAAGCCGGCGCGCGACGCGAACTTTCGCCTCATCGTCGGCGCGGCCGTCTCGGCCACGCGCAACGCTTTCGGTGATCTGGACCGCGACCGCATCCTCGCGCACATCGGCGGCCTCGCCGAGCGCGGCGTGGACGTGGTGGCCGTCTCGACCGCGCACGGCCACACCAAGGGCGTGGGCGAAACGGTGCGCATGATCCGCAGCGCGCATCCGCAACTGCCGATCATCGCCGGCAACGTCACCAGCGCCGCCGGTGTCGAGTTCCTCGCCGATTGTGGCGCGAACGCGATCAAGATCGGACAAGGCCCCGGCTCCATCTGCACCACGCGCATCGTCGCGGGCGTCGGCATTCCGCAGCTCACCGCGCTCTACGTGGCCTCGCGCGCGGCGGCGAAAAAGAACGTGAGCATCATCGCCGACGGCGGCATCACCAAATCCGGCGACGTGGTGAAGGCGTTGACTTTGGCGCAGGCTGTGTTGTGCGGCGGCATTCTCGCCGGCTGCCCCGAAGCGCCCGGCCAGATCATGGAGATCAACGGAAAAATGTACAAGCAGTACCGCGGCATGGGCAGCCTCGCCGCGATGCAGGCCGGCTCCGCCGCGCGCTACGGCCACACCACCGACGCGACGCGCAAAGTCGCCGCCGAGGGTGTGGAGGCGCTCAAGGAAGTCACCGGCTCCGTGGACTCCGTGCTCACGCAGATGATCGGCGGCATCCAGTCCGGCATGGGCTATCTCGGCGCGGCTAACCTCACCCAACTCCGCGCCAAGGCCCGCTACACCCGGGTCAGCCACGCCGGCCTGCGCGAGGCCGCCACGCATGATGTCGTCGAACTGAAGACGGGGAATTGAGGAAAGGAACCCCAGATAAACGCGGATGATCGCAGATAAGAAAGGCCGCGTTGCACGGCTGATCAGTCTGGCCCGAACTCGAAGTTGGTGAAACCGCCGGCCCGGAACGCCGGATTTATCCGGCAGAAACTTTCGACGGCAGCCGGGCTTTTGAAAATGCCAGCGCGCCCGCCTTTCGCACGATGCTGCCGACTGCAGCCGGCGTTCCTGTGCCCGGCCCATCTGCGTTCATCTGCGGTTCCCACTGTTCCGGCTCAGAACTTGATCTCCTCGTTCATCGTCCCGCACTGCGAACAGCGCGAACGATCCACGTCCTCGTCGTCGGTGTAAACCAGCCCGCATTTCCCGCAGCGGAAAATATGATCCTGGCTGGGCGTCGGTTCGAAGCGTCTCCGGCGCTGCTCAAAATAAACCGCCACGCCCGCCAGCGCGCCCAGCGCCACGATCACATAGCCAAAGAGGAGCAGTTCGGCAGGCATGGTCAGTTCACTCCGCTTTTTAGTGGGGCCGCCGTCCCGGCTGTCTCGACGGGCGTCTCGCCCGTCAGACTTTTTGTTGGAGGGTGGGAGGCCTGCGTCTCTCGCGGATCGCTCCCGCCCATGTTCGTTTTCAATTTCATTCCACTCGTCCGCTCACGGCATTGGTCGTGACCGGCGGCACGGTGCGCCAGGCAAAAAACATTTTGCCCCACATCAGCGCCGGCGTGTCCGCCACCGGCTGGAAACGCGCGCCGCGGGCCAGCTCAAGCGCGCGCTGGTCGATAGTCTTCACCCCGCACTCGGCGAGCAGAATGGCCGACTCGGTCTGCCCCTCGGCGTTCACGGCCACTTGCACCACGGTGTCGGGCAGCGCGTCGGGATGCGCCGGCGCGGGCAGCGGCAGCGGCGTCACCAGCGGTCGCCGGGCCAGCGCGCCCTCGACGCGGACGGTCGATTGCGTACTGACGGTCTCAGTCGGCAAAAAAATATCCAGCGCGCCGGCGGACGGACGCGGGTCGGCCGCCGGCAGCGCCGGCTGGTTGGTGGCGACAAATTCCGCGAAGGTCGCGCCGAGATCTCCGGTGCGGAGGGCCAGCCACGAGGGCGGCTCGGACCAGCCGGGGGCCGCGAGATTTTCCGGGACGAAACGCAGCCACGCCTGGCCGGAGAAGCCGCGCCCGTTCGGCAGCGCAAACAGCATGGGATCGGACACCGCCGATCGCGCCGCGATTTTTTCCGCCGTGGCGTCATCGACGGCGAGAAAGATGCGGGTCGCCTCCACGCGGGTCGCCGCCGCGGGCCGGGGCCGGTCGCCGAGCCAGAAGACCAAGCCGGCGTGCAGGGCGACGCCGAGTGGAAAAGCCCACAGCCAGCGGCCCCGCTTCCAGCCCGTGGTCGCGGCCGTGGTCATGGCGTGAAAATTTTTCCACCGGCCGCGGCTGCCGGCGGGCGGGTGGCCAGCAGCGCGTCCTTGAAGCCGGCCTGGCGCGCGAGCAGGCTGACGCGCACCAGCGTCTCGTGTTTCACATCCTTGTCGGCCTGCACAACGAGGGTCAGCGGTTCGCGGGACGATTTAACCTCGTC
>CANMZY010000244.1:0-5557 GCA_947502425.1 Verrucomicrobiales bacterium | reverse complement strand
GTGTCAAGATCTTTGAGACAACTTTTTTGAAAAGTCCAGAGATCCATGGAGGCCCCCTTTCTTGCAATGTCTTACAAAATCTCGTCTTTGCCAAATCGCCTTTGGTTTACCTTGGCCTTCACTTCAGAATCCGGCACCATTTCAAACCGCTTGTTCGCTTCCATTTTCCTGTCTCCCCGTCTTTCTTTTACCTACTGTTTGTTCCACCAACAGGTGGTCTCAGTCTATGTTGACACAGGGGGATGGTCGCCGAGATGCTCATCGTTCCTTCGCTGTCGATTGTTCCAGTGCCTTTCAGAACGATGGCCTTACCGTTGACTTTGTTATTCATCAGGTACTTGATGGTTCGCACAGCGTTCTCCGGGTAGAGGGTGTTCGGGGTGTTCTTTCTTCGCCTAACACCAAGCTCAGTGGCCGCGGCCAGGAGGACTTGGTGTCCCAGAAACAACCGTGATACCGCAGTCCACTGCAGCAGATTGTTCGGCATCTGGATGACACGCCACCTACGTTACGTAGGAGAGGAGCCAGAAGCTTATCCACTGTAACCACGCTCCAAGGATCACCTTCTGCTTTAAGAGACACTACCACACATCCGGGCGAGCAAGAAGCTTATCAACTGTAACCACGCTCCAAGGATCACGGCTGCAACCCAAAACAGACCAACCGCCCACCGGCTATACCAGCCAGCCCGGACACTTGGCCACAGTGCAGCCGCACCGAGGTGGGGGGTCAGGACCAGGAACACCCACCAGAAGTCCCAAGGTAAGAGAGGAAGAGCGCTGGTGGACAATTGGGGGACAGCAACGATAGCGGCTGCGACCGCGAACACATACGCGATGAACCACACCACCAGCCACCCGTTCTGGCGCTGTCCCACCCGAAGTCCTCCGCCGCCGAACGCCCCAGCTCAGCAGCCGGGGCCGCTCGGGGAGCCATGAATCCCAGAAAGCGAACATGCGGCCCCGGTCTGCTGCAGCGGATGGTTCGGCCGAACTCTCAGTCCTTCCCTGGATCACTTGGACGCCCGCTAAGTCGTCGATGGCGATGCCGGGGCGGGTTTCCGGGATGCTGTGGAACATAGCCTTCTCGACCTTACCCGCCACCCGGATCCTCTTGCCGAGGAATTGCCTACTCAACTCGTCCGCCTGCTCCGACGTGGCCGCCTTTACCTTCAGGGTGATGATGAACGCCCCCTTGTCCTTGAACGACGGCTCCGAGACGAGCCGGAAGTGGGTTCCTGGGAGCACCGGGTGGCAGGACTTCACGACGAACTCGACCGTCACCGCGCGGCCGTTGTCCACCGACTTGGCCGCCTCGGCGGGGGTCAGGATCTCATCCGCACCCGCCCGGGTCTGCCCCGCGAGGAGGCACCCCATGGCCGTGAGTAGAAAGACCAATCGCATCAGGTGCCTCCCATCTTCCGCCGAACGACCAAGGTAACCCGGCGGCGGCCAAGTGACTTTGATTTCAGAACACGCCCGAACCGCCGCTCGGGTTGACCGCCTTGTTCGGCCGGATTACCGACCCGAGAACTTACCCAACGCGATACCAGACTCGGAAAAACTGGTTCTTCGTCGCCTCGGCCACTGCTGTCTGCAGAACGAAGTTTTTTGTGTCGGCAGTTCCTTCGCTCCAGCACAGATTCGGCAGCACAACTGTTTCGACGTTGAGCACGTTTATGCTGTTTGTCCGAATCCAAGCGTTGGCTGTCTCCAATGTGTGGTCCAGCGATTCGTACTTGGCCGATTTAAATAGCGCAGCCGGCGATATTTGAGTCGGCACAAAGTCGCGATAGGCAATCATCACGTTCTCCTCGTCTCCTCAGACGAACGTTCAAGCTCACCGGCCGCATGGGGCCGCAGAAGTAGTCTATTGAAAGCAAGGCGCCTGGCCCCATGCGGTCCGGTGCAGCGCCTTGTTCGGCGGCGTCCGGCTACCCGTGGCCCCTTGCCGTGTACGAAATGTCCCCGCAGTCCAGCCAAGTCGCGGGGGGCGCGTCCGCATCCGAGATGCCGAGCGCCAGCCCCGAGAAGATCGCGAACGCGGTTTTCCGCGGCATGTGGAACCGGCTGGGATACCAGAGCATCTCGACGCCGCAGCAGGAACACGCCTGGATCAGGTGCCGGTCGGCGGCGACCTGCTCCGCCAAGTTTTTCGGCGTGAAGGCGTATAGATAGGCGCCCGTCTCCTCGTTCTGGTATTCGCAGACGCCGTATGCCTCGTTGAACGCCAGGCTCAGCCGGCCGTCGAGGTCGGACACGAGAAACGCATGGCCTGCCGGTTGGCTCGCCGCGAGTTCGACCACCGCCGCGCCCGACCAGGCTTCGCTGTCCGCGTAGTATTCGGGTTGCGGGGACCACGCCGCGGTCGGGACGCCAAGCTCGACCGGCCGACTCGCCGAGGCCCGTTCAACCGGCGAGGGCGTGAACCACTCTCCGGACGACAGCTTGGCCTCATAATCTCGCTGGGCACGCCTCACCCAGTCGGGGGTTTTCGCGCACTGACCGCAGAGGCCGGCGTTGGCCGCTGCCGTTTGCGGCAGGATCAGGTTGTCGCATTCGATGCATTTGAATTTTGCGACGGACACCCGTAGTACCTCCGCCGCCGAACAGGAAAGCTAAGCTGGACGGCCCGCAAGTAGTTTTACCAGACCAAACCTGCGCGATGGGCCGTCTCAGCTTGAGCGCCCTGGTTAGGCGCCTGACCGTGTAAAGTGCAGGACGACACCGAGCAACCCGACCACAAGACCAACGATCCAGAGGACCGCACCCGGCGGCTTGAGGTATTGGTTGGCCCGCCATACTGGGGCGAATGTCCAAAAACTTACACCCGGTTGGCGGAAAAGCAACCATCCCAATAGCACCATGCCGACACCAGTCAACATTAGGATCAATCCAAGTGTCAACAAGATTTACTCCTCTCGCCTAACGACCTAGCTCAGCGGCACCCGCCCCGAGCGACACCGCGAGTAGTGTAACCACAGACCGGGCGGGTGTCCGCTGCAGCGCCTGGTTCGGCCTCTGCGCTCACCGCCAGAAGCGCCACCACGGACGCTTGGCGGGCGGCCCGCCTGTACCCTCGGCCGAATCCGGCGGCCGGCTGAAACGGCTCATGGGCGACTCCTCGACGGAGACGGGCGGCGGTTGGGCGCGGGCCAGCACGGCGTCGCACGCGACCTGCTGCTCGGGCGGCTGCTGGACGCCCAAGATGTCCGAGTGGTGGACGGACACGTACCGGATGAACGACCAGAACCGGAGTTGGTCGTCGTCGCACACCCGCTGGATGGCCCGGACTACCTCCCCGAACGCCCCAAGTGTGGCGACCGACATCTGGTGATCGCTGAACGTGATGTCCAGGTTCATGTCGCCGGAGGACGCGACGCCGCACTCCGGGCAATGGCAGATGGCCCCGAACTTCGTGTGCCCGCAGTTGAAGCACAGCGCCATCGTCACCGTCGCGCCCTCCGCCGCCGAACGACACAGCTCACCTGCCGGGGCCGGCTTTGCGGCCCCGGTCAGGTGCAGCGCCTGGTTCGGCGTCTGGGGCGCTGCACTGACCGACAACACTCACGTCTCGGAACACCCGCCACCGGAGTAGGTCTGCAACCCGCCGTGCCCGATACAGGTGCCCCGCATCCGACTCTCGCAGTCGGAGATGGCCGCGCCGATGTTACTGCCGTACCCGGTGGCACCCGTTCCGGTGCCGTCGGAGCACGTCCCGCTGCACCCGCAGGCCCAACCGGCTGCGGCCGCCCGAGCTGTCCGCTCCCGCGCCTGCGGTGCCGCCCGCAGCAGTTCGGACAGCACGCCCGCCACCTTGTTCTCGCCGGGCGGCTCCTTGAGGAACAGGCGCACGAGCGGGTGTTGGTGGTCCTGGCAACGGATGGTGGACACGAACTCCACACGCTCGATCATCTCGACCGGAATCCGCGTCCAGATTTGGCAGGCGGTGCCCTCCGAGAACTGGATCGAGGAGGGGTCGTCCTCCGACGGCTTGACCATCCCCTGCTTCACGATCGGCTCCCGTAGGTTGCCCTCGGTGAGCGCCTTGACGAACTCAGCCCCCGTGAACGACATCGCCATCTGCGTTGGCTCCAGCCGCTGAGCTTGGTCGCCCGGCGAGAGCAGCGGCTCTCAACGCCGAACAAGTAGTAGACAGAATTAATTCTGTCCATATTGCTTGCGATTCCGTGGATTCAGAATAGAATTCTGTCTATTCCTGAGACAACCCGTCGTCGAAGCGGGACGAAACATCTCGTCTTTTTGAAATCATACTCGTTGGTTGGCCGCTGAGCAAGGAAAATCTTCATGAATTCGAATCCGACGCCAAGCGGAACTGGTCCGCCCAAATTGCTCGATCGCGTGGCCGCCAAGACACGGTTGCTCCACTACTCCATCCGCACCGAGCAAGCCTACGTCGATTGGATCCGACGATTCATCCTCTTCCACAATAAACGGCATCCCAAAGACATGGGTGGCCCAGAGATCGAGGCCTTTCTCACCTACTTGGCCGTCGAAGGCGAGGTCGCGGCCAGCACCCAGAACCAGGCCTTCTCGGCCATCCTGTTTCTGTACCAGAAAGTTCTCGAAATCGAGTTGCCACCTTTGAACGCCCTGCGTGCCAAGCGGCCGGATCGACTGCCCGTCGTCCTCGCCATCGACGAAGTTCGCTCGATCCTGGTGGAGTTAGACGGAATTGATCTTCTCCAGGCCGAAATTCTCTACGGAACGGGCCTGCGTATCCTCGAATGTTGTCGCCTGCGTGTCAAGGACGTGGATTTTACCCGCAATCAGATCGTCGTTCGCGACGGCAAAGGAGGCAAGGATCGCGCGGTGCCGTTGCCGGAGAGGGTGAAGGAGCGGCTGCAGGAACAGGTGCAACAGGTTCGCAAGCTGCACGCCCGGGACGTGAAGGATGGGCATGGCCGCGTGTGGTTGCCGGACGCGTTGCAGCGAAAGTTTCCGAATGCCGATCGGGAACTGGGCTGGCAGTATCTGTTTCCTTCCAGTCGGTTAAGCGTGGATCTGCGTGCGAACGATGGCGTGACGCGGCGGCATCATCGGCATGAAAATCTGTTGCAGAAGCGGGTGAAGACGGCGGTGTTGTCGGCCCGGATTACGAAAAAAGTGAGTTGCCACACGTTTCGCCATAGTTTCGCGACGCATTTATTGGAAGCGGGCTACGATATTCGCACGGTGCAGGAGTTACTCGGCCATGCGGATGTATCAACGACGATGATTTACACGCATGTCTTGCAGCGCGGCGCGAGCGGCGTGAAGAGCCCGCTGGATCGGCTGTAGAGGCGATGCGGAATGTGTCAACATCTTTGAAACTTTTTTTTGCAAAAGTACAAATAATTTTGGAGCTCCCCTATTTTCGGTAAATGACTGCCCTGGTTTTCAGTCTGGGTTCACAAGAATCGGTCCGTCAGGAGCTTCCTGTGAGACCCCCCTGACGGACCGACCCTTGTTTTTCCTTTTCCAATGGGATTGATTTTGTTTCCGTTGGTGGTTTTTGAGAATCGGGTGCCAGTGGTTTGTTAATCCAGACCTCCCTA
>CANMZY010000243.1:0-5562 GCA_947502425.1 Verrucomicrobiales bacterium | reverse complement strand
CGGATCGCGGCCGGGATTTTTTCAATCGTCTGCGGATCGAGCGGCTGCCCGGGCGGCGGCGCTGGAAAACGAAAGAGTCCGCCGTGCTGATCACTGGCGATGATGCGGCCCCGGCCGTCGAGGCAAAGATTCACCCACGAACCGTGCACGGCGGGAGGCGCGGAGTAGAGAAGCTCGACTTTGAAATCCTTCGCCACTTTGATGCGCACCACCGGCGTGGCGGTGTTTTCATTGACCGCCTGGGCGGCCGGATGAGCGGGGGAGGTGGGTTCGTTCTTTGGCGTCTCGGCGGCCCCGGCCGGGCCCGCCAGCAGGCAGCACCCGATCAGGGAGCAAAGGGATTGTGACAGATTCATGATTCGCGGCGGATTCAAAACCATTCACGCCGCCAAAGCAACCTGCTGGAAACGCTTGTCAAGTTCAGCCCGGCAGTAGCGCCGGTCAGCCACCGCCGGGGCCGATGCTGATCGAGGCTGCTCCAGCCATGAAGTCCTTCCTGGCTTCGACCTAGCCCGGCCATCTGGTCAGATTTTCGCCGATTCCAGTCGCGCGATGCGAACTTCGAGCGGTGGGTGGGTGGCGAAGAGTGCTAGGAAGCCGCCCTGCTTACCGGAGATTTTCATAGCTTGAAAACCGGCGGCATGTTTTGCCTCGGCGGCGTTGAGTCGCGGATCGAACTGGCGTTGCAAGGCCTGGAGTGCGCCGACCATGTTCGCCTGGCCCGCGTAGGCCGCGCCGCCGGCGTCGGCGCGGAACTCGCGCTGGCGCGAAAACCAGGCGGTCACGATGGAACCGAGGATCAAGAAGACCACCTCGAAGACCTGCACGAGGATGAAATGCATCAGGCCGCCGCCGCTGGAATCGCGTTCGTCGCGGGAGCGCATGGCCTGGGTGACGGCGAAGGCGAGCGCGCGCGCCAGGAACATGGCGAAGGCGTTCATCACTCCTTGAATCAAGGTCATTGTCACCATGTCGCCGTTGGCGATATGGGCGACTTCATGGGCGAGCACGCCGGTGACTTCGTTCGGGCGCATCGTCTGGAGCAGGCCGGTCGAAACGGCGACGAGTGAACGCGAGCGACTGGGGCCGGTGGCGAAGGCGTTTACCTCCGCCGATTGAAAAAGTCCGACCTGGGGCATTGTCTTCAGGCCGGCGCGGCGGGCGAGGTCGTGGACGGTCTCGACGAGTCCGCGCAGGGCCGGCTGGTTCGTGTCCGGCGGGATGATCTCCACACCCATCATCCATTTGGCCATGATGCGCGAAAGAGCTAGGGAGATGAACGCGCCGCCCATGCCCCAGATGAAGCAGAAAATCATCAGTCCGACGGAGCCGCCCTGCGGAAAATACCGGTTCACTCCGAACAAACTCAGCAGGAAAGTGATGGTCAGCATCACCAGGAGGTTGACGAGCAGGAACAACGCGAGGCGTTTGGTCATTTGCAGAAATTTCATGGTGTAAGTTTTAATTAATCAGTGCGCGACGTCGCGCGGAAAAACTCTAGCGGATGAATTCCAGCTTTCAACCTCCAATCCTCGCCGGTGTTGTTTGACGAAGCTGGTTCGACGTAATCGTTTTATCTCTTCTGCTGCCTGATGCCGTTGGAGGGTTGCGGTAAGGAGCCGGGCCTTGAGCGACCTCTCCGAGTTTTTCAGCCTGGGTTTGCTTCCGGTTGAAGTGTGCTACCTTGGCCCAACAGCACGCGCGGCAAAGGAAAAGTTATGACACAAATTTGACAACGAACAAAGATGCGAATCCCCCAGTCAAGACAGCCTTGATCGTCGAGGGCGGCGCCATGCGCGGCGTGTGGGCGGCGGGCTTGCTGGCCTTCCTCCACGAGCGCGGCCAGCATCAATATGATTTGGTCTATGCGGCGTCTTCCGGGGGCCTGTTCAGCGGCCTGCTTCGTGGCCGGGATGTGGGAGCCGGGCCTAGCCATCTGGCGCGACCACGCCTGCAACGCGGTGCGCAAAACCAATTTTCTGCGCCGTAAACCCATCATCGACCTTGCCTATCTGGTCGATCACGTGTTCCGGTCGCGTTACCCGCTTTCCGTCGTGAGCTGCAAAAGGCGCCGACCCGCTTTCACATCACGCTGACCGACTGCCTGACGGGCGAACCGAATTTTTTTCATGTTCAGGACGACCGGGTGTTTGCCGCGTTGCGCGCCACCGCCTCGATGTCGTTTGCGACCAGCGGATTTGATTTTGTGGACGGTCATCCGTATGCCGACGGCGGACTGGTGGATCCCATCCCCATCCGCCGGGCCCTGCAGGATGGTGCGACCGAGATCACCGTCCTGCTCACGCACAGCCCCAGCTTCCGTCTCAAGCCGATCCTGCGCTGACTGGGCTGGCTCGCCTATCCGAGTTTTCCCGCCGTGGCGCGCGGCTGGACCACGCAGCAATGCTTGAACTACAACGCGACTCTCGACCTCATGGACCAGCCTTCGCCCGGCGTCCGCATCCGCGGCTTCCGTCCGCTCCGGCCGATGCCGGTCGGCGCCTTCACCATCGCGCGCCATCGGATTCTGGCCGTCCTGGCTTCGGGCCACGACGAGGCGGTGGAGCAAATTTCATCCGGCCATCCCGGATTCGAGCCGGTCTTGCCGGCCGATCCTCTTCCCAAATGAACTCCGCGCCGGTCGCGCCCGGATGGTTCAGCCGGGACCATGCAGACGAAAACAGCGCGGAGGAAGACGACAAGGCCGCAGGCGCGAAGGAGCGCGGCATTGATGCCGCTTCAACGTGATTAACTCTTTGGGGTTCGTCGCTGGCCGGTTGTTCGGGAGGTGAAGCGGCATCAATGCCGCGCTCCTGTTGCCTTCGACCCCGTTTTCAACTGCATCGTTCGGGATCAAACCTCCAGAACTTTTTCAAACCGGGTCAGATTGCGCGGGCCGTTGGCGGTGACGTGGGCCACGTCTTCCAGCCGCACGCCGCCGACGCCCGGATAATACAGCCCCGGCTCGATGGTCACGACCTGTCCGGCCCGCAAGGTTTCCGCCGAGGTCGGGCTGAGACGTGGCGCCTCGTGCAACTCCAGCCCCAGCCCGTGGCCGGTACCGTGAAAAAATCCCTGCATCCGCCCGTGGTGCCGGCCGGTCTTGTAGCCGGCGCGGGCGAAGAGCTCCCGGACCTTTTCGTGAATCTCCGCCGTGGGCGTCTGGTGGCGCAGGGCGGTGAAGGCCGCGGCCTGCCCGCGCTCGACCGTGTCGTACAATTTCCGCACCGCCTCGCTGGCCCGGCCGCGGACGACGGTGCGGGTGATGTCGCCGAAGTAGCCGGTTTTTTGTGAGCGGGGAAAAACGTCGAGGATGATCGGCTCGTGCGCGCGCAACCGGCCGTGGCCCGGTTCGTGCGGATCGCAGCCCTGCTCACCGCCGGCGACGATGGTGTGGCGGGCGACGCCGCCGGCCTGGAGAATCGCGGTGTCGATGATGGCGCGGAGTTTTTCCGAGGTGAGGGGATTGTGGCGGTAGATCAGCCGGCGGTTGCGGCCGATCTTGGAATTTTTCAGGGCCTGGATGCCCTCGGCCAGGCCGACCTCGGCCATGATGAGGGCGGCGCTGATTTTCTTCACCTCCTCGGCGGTCTTCAGTTCGCGTTCGGGGAATAGCCCGTCGGGCCGGACCTTGAGCCTGATTTTCAGGTCGCGCAATTCCAGCGCGAGACCGAGCGGGAAGCTGGTGGAGACGGAAATTTTCTTGAGCCGCCTTTGTTTCAGGAGGAGCTGGATGACGTGCGCAAAGCCGGTGCGTTTCACGCCGTTCTGGTGAAGCTGTTTCACGCAGGCGCTCCAGGAGATCACGCGGCAATGCCTGGCCTGCCGCCGGGCGCGGTCGATTTCCAGGTCATTCATCACGATGTGGCAGCGGCCCTGGAGGCGCAGGTAGATGAACGGGTCGGGGACGAACAGGCCCACTGCGTACAGCATGTTCGCGTCGTGGTCGCTGTCCGCGACGATGAGCAAATTGTCCCGGCTCATATCATTCAATGTCCGCTCAAACTCCAAACAACCGGTCCCCGGCGTCGCCCAGACCCGGCACGATGTAGCCCCGTCCGTCCAGGGTGCGATCCACCGCCGCCGTGAAGATCGGCAGCTTGGGAAAACTTTTCCGCACCCGCCGGAGGCCGGCGGGGGACGCGAGGACGTTGACCAGCCGGAGGCGGTGCGCGCCGCGTTCGGCGAGCAGGTTCAGCGCGGCCAACGAACTGCCGCCCGTCGCGAGCATCGGGTCGATGAGCACCACCTCGAAGTCCCGCAGGTCGTCTGGCAGACTGTGATGATAGACCTGCGCTTCGAGCGTGGTCTCGTCCCGTTTCAGGCCGATGAAACCCACGCTGGCGTGCGGCATCACTTGCAGCCCGGCCGGCAGCATCCCCAGCCCGGCCCGCAGCACCGGCACCAGGAGCACTTTGTGCAGCAGCCGCACGCCGGTGGTTTTCTCCAGCGGCGTCGTCACGTTGACGCGCTCGACCTCGAAGGAGCGCGTCGCCTCGTAGATCAGCAGGGACGCGGCCTCGGCGAGGCTGCGGCGAAACTCTTCCGGCCCGGTGCGCTGGTCGCGCAGGCGCGTCAGGTGGTGCTGCACCAGCGGGTGCTTGACGAGGGTGACGAACTTCACATCAACGCAGGTAGGTCGGGGAAAGAAAATAAAGGCGGCCGGCCTTGATCTTTGGCAGCTCCGTGCCGAGATCGATCTTCACGCCCTTGGCCTCGCTCTCGCCGAAGAGGCGTAGCATGTTCAGCAAATTCGGAATGGGCTGATACTCGACCAGGGTGGCGCCCTTGAGGCCGGTGATGAACAGGGTGCGTTTCACGGCGGCACCGAAATCCCCCAACTCGTCCACGAGGCCCAGCTCCAGCGCGCCCTTGCCGGAGAGGATGCGGCCGTCGGCGTACTGCTGCCAGTTCTTGGCCAGCTCGCGGCCCTGGTCTTCTTTATTCTTCGCGTCTTTGTTCAGGGCGTGCGCGTTGGTGCGGCCCTCCAGGACGATGCCCTTGAACTTGTCGTAGGTCTCGTTGATCAGCGCCTGGATCATTTCCTTTTCCTCGGCGGAAATATCCTCTTCGCGCTTGTCGGGACTGAGCATGTCCTTGTGCTTTCCGCTTTTGAAAATTTCCGGGCGCACGCCGATCTTGTCGAGCAGCCCGCGGAAATTGTAGCCGTGCATGATGACGCCGATGCTACCGGTGATGGTCAGTTCGTTGGCCACGATCCAGCGGCAGGGCGCGGCCACGTAATAGCCGCCCGAGGCCGCCAGGCCGCCCATGGACGCGATGACCGGCTTGCCGCTGTCGGACTGGAAGTCGGCGATGAGCTTGTAAATGTCGTCCGAGGCCAGCACTTCGCCGCCGGGGGAATCGACCCGGAGAATGACCGCCTTCACATCCCTGTCCTCCTTCGCGCGGCGCAACTGTTCCCCGATCACGTCTACCATGCCGTAGCCGCTGCCATCAAAGCCCTGGCCCGCGATGATGCCGTGGACGCTGATGACCGCGATCTTGTCCCGGGTGTGCGCGACCTCTTCGAGCACCGTCTCCTCCAACTGCGGCCCGTAA
>CANMZY010000242.1:0-5585 GCA_947502425.1 Verrucomicrobiales bacterium | reverse complement strand
TTTGTATTTCCGCTTGTTCGCCGGGTTGATGAGCTTGGTGTAGAACTTGTGGTGTTCCCACTTCTCTCCCAGCGGGCCGGACGGGATGTTGGAATTCAGCGTAGCCATGTTACTTGGCCTCCTTTCCCGCGACGACCAGCGCGCGCTCTGATGTCGGGGGAGCCGATGAAAGTTGGTGTTGCACTTTCTCCGCGTAATCATGGCCCACCACGCGCATGAAGATGGCCACGGGGATGGACGCGTAGCCGATGAAGATGGCGAGACTCACGAACTTCGCGAAGCACTGCACCCGCGGCCCCCAGACGTGATTGCGCAGGCCGAGCGACTGGAACATCGCCGCCACGCCGTGGCTCAGGTGCATGAACAGGAGGGCTTGCGCCACCAGATAGAACAGCACCACCCACCAGACCCGGAAGCCCAGCACCATCATCGCGTAAACGTCCGGCACCTCTTCGCCGTGCAGGCTGGTCTTCAGTTTTGAAAAATCCCCGACGCCATTCACCCCCGGCAGCAGCACGGTGAAGTGCGCCAGATGATAGACCACAAACGCCGCGATGACGAGTCCGCTGACCAGCATGTAGCGGGACTGCACGGTGGAGCCGGACGCCGAAGGGACCGCATACGGTTCCGGCCGCGCCTCCTTGTTCATCATCGACAACGTCACCGCCGAGGCGATGTGCAATCCGACCATCAGGAGCAGGCCGAGCCGTGCCGACCACAGCAGTTCGGGCGTGGATTTGAGGAAATGCGCGTAGCGATTGATCATTTCCGGCGGACCGAAGACCTGGAGGTTGCCGATAAGATGCCCGATGACGAAGAGGAACAGCGCGCCGCCCGAGACGGCCATGATGTATTTCTTCCCGAGTGAGGAACGCCAGATTCGCGACAATAAATTCATGATGAGTTTCGCAGCACCGCACGGGTGAAGTCGAAGCGGGCCGAATCTAATGACCCGCTCGCAACGCCGTCAATGCAGGCGGTCAAGTATAAGCCGGAACCACCGCCCCGGTGACGCCCGCTAATCCGATGACCCATCTGTTTCGTTCCACCTAATGATGAAACTGGTTCATTCAACGCATCGCGCCCCATTCGTTCAACGCCCGCTCCCCGCCCGCCGCGTTCAACAACCCCAGCAGTTCCATCGCCTCGCCGATCAGGTAGAGTGATCCGGCGATGACGACAAACGGTTCGTGCCCGACACGGGGCAGCGCCTCGGCCAGCGACGCGCAGGCTTCGGCGCTCTGGCCGGCCAGGCGAAAGGTCTCAGCCAGCTTCACCGCCGACACCGTCCGCTCGCTCGCGACCGGCACGGTGAATATTTTTTTACAGAGCGGCGCGAGCCTCTCGGCGATCCGCTTCCAATCCTTGTCCGCCAGCACGCCCATCACCAGCGCGGGCCGGCGTCCGGGAAAATGCTGCGCGAGCGCCGCGCACAGGCTCTCCACGCCGGCGACATTGTGCGCGCCATCGAGCAGCAAGGTTTGCCCCGGTTGTTCGATGACCTGTAGACGCCCCGCCCAGCGCACCTGCTCCAGGCCCGCGCGCAGAGCGGCTTCGCTCACGGGCAGAATTTTTTGCAACGCGGCCACGGTCGCAAGCGCGACAGCCGCGTTGAGCTTTTGATGTTCACCCAGCAATGGGAGCTGGAGTGTTGCCATGAGACCGGCCCGCGCCTCGGCCGGCGTCACCACGGTCAACGGAGAGTTCAACCGTTGCGCCGTTTCTTGAATCACCGCGAGAGCTTCCGGCGCATCCGTGGCGGTGATGACCGGCACACCGGGCTTGATGATGCCGGCCTTCTCGCCGGCGATCTGCGCCAGCGTTTCGCCCAGCCATTTCTCGTGGTCGAACTGGATGTTGGTGATGACGCTGGCCAGCGGGGTGACGATGTTCGTGGCGTCGAGCCGTCCGCCGAGGCCGGTTTCCCAGATCACGAGATCGCAGCGCTGCTCTGCGAAATATGGCAACGCCATCGCGGTGACGAACTCGAAAAACGTAAGGCCGGCTTCCAGCCGGCCCATCGGAGCGCGGGTCTGTGACCCGCAGCGCTTCACCTCGTCGAGAGCTTTGAGTGATTCCGAAGCCTCCTTTGCTTGCGGCGTGCTGCGGATCACAGACCCGCGCTCCACTTGCGCCACCAACCGCGCGATGTCCGCTTCGAAAATGGGCAGGCGATTGACCTGCATCCGTTCGCCGAACGCGACGAGGTGCGGCGAGGTGAACAGACCGACGCGCAGCCCTGCGTGCCGGTAAATGCTTTCCAGCATTGCGCAGACGGAGCCTTTGCCGTTCGTACCGGCGACGTGGATGAAGCGGAGTTTTTTCTGCGGATCGCCGAGGGCGGCGGCCAGCTTTTGCACGCGTTCCAGTCCGGGTCTGGCTCCAAACATTTGCAGCCCGTGCAGAAAGGCGATGGCCTGGGAGTAATTCATCCTGCCCGGCTAGAGCGGCCGGTGGTGAATGTTGGCGTGCGCGGCGGCGATGAAGCCCTTGAAGAGCGGGTGCGGTTGGTGCGGCTTGCTCTGGAATTCCGGGTGGAACTGGCAGGCCAGATAAAACGGATGTCCCGGCACCTCGATGAGTTCGACCAACCGCCCGTCCGGCGTGGTGCCGCTGAAGACAAAACCCGCCTGCTCGAACTGCGCCTTGTATTTATTGTTGAATTCGTAGCGGTGCCGGTGCCGTTCGTTGACGACGAACGCGCCATAAAGCCCGGCCGCCTGCGAGCCGACCGTGATCTGGCACGGCTGCGCGCCCAACCGCATGGTGCCGCCTTTCCTGGACACCGCCTTCTGCCCCTCCTGTAGCGCGATGACGGGGTGCGGCGTGTTCGGCGCGAACTCGGTCGAGTGCGCCTTCTCGAGCTTCAGCACGCTGCGGGCGAACTCGATGGTGGCGATTTGCATGCCCAGGCAGAGGCCGAGGTAGGGGATTTTGTTTTCGCGGGCGTATTTCGCGGTGAGAATTTTCCCCTCGATGCCGCGCTCGCCGAAACCGCCCGGCACGAGAATGCCGCCCAGCCCCTTCAAAATCTGTTCCGGCCCGGTGCGCTCAATGTCCTCGGCGTCGATCTTCACGATCTCCACGCCGCAATCGTTCGCAATGCCGCCGTGAATGACGGCCTCGTAAACCGATTTGTAGGCGTCCTGGAGTTCGATGTATTTGCCGACGACGCCGACGCGGACGCGATGGCGCGGGGCGATGAGCTTGCGGATGATCTCCTGCCAGTGCGACATGTTCGCCGTGGGGGTGTCGAGGTGGAGCAGGCGGCAGACAAGATCATCCAACCGCTCGCGCTGGAGCATGAGCGGCACTTCGTAAATCGAATGGTCCACGTCCTTCTCCTCAATGACGCCATCGTAGGGGACGTTGCAGAACATGGAAATTTTCTGGCGCAGTTCCTTGTCGAGCGGATGTTCGCAACGGCAAACGAGGATGTGCGGCGCGATGCCGATTTCGCGCAGCTTGGCGACGGATTGCTGCGTGGGCTTGGTCTTGAGTTCGCCGGCGGCCTTGATGAAGGGGACGTAGGTGACGTGGAGAAACACCACGTTGCCGTGGCCGACTTCGAGCGCGAACTCGCGGATGGCTTCGAGGAAGGGCAACCCTTCGATGTCGCCGGTGGTGCCGCCGATTTCGGTGATGACCACGTCGGCCTTCGACTGGGCCGCGAGCGCGTGGATGCGGTTCTTGATCTCGTCGGTGACGTGCGGGATGACCTGGACGGTCGCGCCGAGATATTTGCCCTCACGCTCGTTGTTCAACACCGTCTGATACACCTGGCCGCTGGTGAGATTGTTCATCCGCGTGAGCTTCACGTTGGTGAACCGCTCGTAATGGCCGAGGTCGAGATCGGTTTCCGCGCCGTCATCGAGCACATAGACCTCGCCGTGCTGGTAGGGCGACATCGTGCCGGGATCGACGTTGAGGTAGGGGTCGAATTTCTGGAGCGTGACCTTGAGGCCGCGGTTTTCCAGCAGGGTGCCGAGGGCGGCGGCGGTGAGGCCTTTGCCCAAAGAACTGACCACGCCGCCGGTGACAAAAATATATTTCATCTTAAATTTCTTTTGACCACGGATGGACACGGATTCACACGGATAAAAAATTATTGCCGCAATGAATCTGCAAAATCCGTTTTATCTGTGTCCATCCGTGGTTAATAATTTTTCCACCCGCGCCACGTCGGCCAGCACATCCACGCCCACGCTGTCATACTCCACCCGCACCACCGCAATGCGGATGCCGTTTTCCAGCGCCCGCAACTGCTCCAACTTCTCCGCCGCTTCGAGTGGCGACACCGGAAACTTCACCAGCCGCAGCAGCGTCTCCCGCCGGTAGCCGTAGATGCCGAGATGCTTCAAAAACGGAAACGCCGCCAACTGCTCGCGGACCGAACGACTGGCGGCATCGCGCACCAACGGAATCGTGCGCCGGGAAAAATATAGGGCGCGGCCCGCCAGGTCTGCAACGACTTTCACGACGTTCGGATTGTCGTATTCCTCCGCGTGGCGGAGCGGCGTGGCGGCGGTGGACATTTCACAGCCCGCCAGCGCGCCCGCCACCGCGTCGATCACCGCCGGATCGATCAACGGCTCGTCGCCCTGGATGTTCACCACCGCGTCGCATTGGCACCGCGCCGCCACCTCCGCGATGCGGTCCGAGCCGCTCGGATGATCGGGTGAAGTCATCTCCACGCGGCAAAAATTCTGGGCGACCTCAAAGATTTGCGTGTTGTCCGTGGCCACGATGACCTCGCGCAATGATTTCGCCTGCTGGCAGCGCTCGATGACATACTGGATCAGCGGCCGGCCCGCGATGAGATGCAGCGGCTTGCCGGGAAAGCGGGTCGAGGCGAAACGGGCCGGGATGATGCCGACGATGTTCATGGCGGCATTTAGCCACAAATGAAACCGGAAGGAACACCGAAAACGATTTTGAACCGCTAATATTCCCTGATAAACGCTAATCCGATGGACTTGGAACAGGAATGAACGGGAAGTTTTTTCCGAACCCATGCACTACAAATTTATCATCAGCGTCGATTAGCGAAGCTTAGCGGTTTCGATTTCGGAATGCGGTTTACGTGTGATGACCGAGAATCCACTCCACCGCCGCCGCCAGATCATCCACCACGGCGGCCTGCTTAATTTGATCGGCCTTGCTGCGTTCCACCTCCGCGCCATAGCCGGTGCGGACGAGCAGGCTTTTTTTCACCCCCGCGTTCCAGCCACATTCGAGGTCGATGAGTTTGTCGCCGATCATGCAGCACTGCGCGAGATCGAGGCCGAACTCGTCGCGGGCATCGAAGAGAAACTGCGGCGAGGGCTTGCGGCCACGGCTCGGCTGGTCGGGTGCTTCGGGCGCGATGTAAATTTTCGTGAGCCGCACGCCGTCGCGCGCCAACTCCTGCGCGAGATGCGCGTGGACGCGTTCGACATCGG
Organism: Verrucomicrobiales bacterium; assembly: GCA_947502425.1. Taxonomy (GTDB): domain Bacteria; phylum Verrucomicrobiota; class Verrucomicrobiia; order Limisphaerales; family SIBH01; genus SIBH01. The sequence continues at coordinate 144 of CANMZY010000242.1, read as the reverse complement.
CCAGCGTGAAGTAGCCACGCCCCACGCCGGACTGGTTGGTGACGAGGATGAGCTGGAAGCCGGCATCCTGAAGGTTTTTTAACGCCGCCACCGCGCCGGGGAAAATGACGACGGCTTCGGGGTGATGGAGGTATTCCTTTTCCT
>CANMZY010000241.1:0-5592 GCA_947502425.1 Verrucomicrobiales bacterium | reverse complement strand
TTGGCGGACATGACTGTTACTATCTCTCGCCAGCAGATTGAGAGTTTCCGCGGGCGTTAAACGTGAAAGGGCGATTTGGATTTTCAACTGTGAGTCACCTCGCAATATAATATCCTTCAACTCCATCTCAGAAAACGCTGGGATCCACCCGTCGTCGTTAAGTGCTGTAAATGTATTAATAGCGGTGGCCAGCAGTTTCCGGAGGTCGGCGGCATTAAATGGTTTGATAGGGTTAGACATATGGCATGATCGGTAACTAAGAATGATTGAGTGATGTGGCCGATATCGGTGATCAGATCAGCTGGAATTGCATATTTGGTAATCTACGGTTAGCAGAGTCGGAGAGCTTGAATCAAAAGGTGCCGATATCTTGCAGAGAGAGCACAGTTACGTGCGGCGTGGCCTTGTATGCTTACTGATAGGAATTTGCTTTCTGGACGCTCCGCGGTTCAGGGAGAATTGCTTATGGGCCGGGTTCATTGCGGCCACTCTGCGCTTCCTCCTGCCCGCGTCAATCCTGATTCTCGCTTGATTCGCCGTCCCTCCCGTCACCGAGGGAATCACCGTAGGGGTTGCCGCCCCTCGTTTCGCCTGTGAACCGAAACGAAAAGCCGTTTAAGTTTTACAGAGCGAAAGACACCGGGAAACATTGGAAAACATCCCTGATACGGGTGGAGTTGTTAGCACTAGGCGTTAGCACTTCTGCCAAAAACACAATAAAAGCCAATCAAAACAGTATTTTGGCAACAATCGGTCTCGTCGTTGCGGCCGACCTGCAGGATGTTGACCATGCCCTCGTAGCTGCGGGAGATCGGCTCGAAACGTTTGATGCCGGAGAATTCGCGTTCGAAGGAGCGCTCACCGTGACCGGCCGCGGCGCGATGACCTACCACGTCTCGCTGAACAAATACACCTTCACGCAGACCAGCGTGACCTCGAACCCCGGCAACGTGACCGTGACCTCCGACATCGTCGGCACCCGGTCCGCCACCGTGCGCCGCATCAACAACTGATTCGGGAAAGCCTTCGACAAACCGCAGCGGCACCCCGTCACTGCGGTTTTTCTTTTTCCCCGCCGGACGTTTGCCCGGCGCACAAACGGACGCGTGGGCCTGGTTGGAAATCTTGGTGCGTGGGGCGCAGCCTAACGCCCCCGGCGCGCGGCCTTCAAGCCGCTTCAAGGTCCGAGCGTGCAGAGACGAAACGACGGGCCTGTGGGTGTGCGCACGTTGAAGCGGCGTAATCGCCGCGCCCGCCTGCGCCCGCGTTGACACGCCGGACGCGCCCGCTATATTGCCCGCCCTTTATGAACCGTAATCCGCATGTGGCCGTGGTGGGCGCGACGGGCGCCGTCGGCCTCGAGATGATCAAAACGCTGGAGAAGCGCAATTTCCCGGCGAGCCAACTGACCTTGCTCGCCTCCGCCCGTTCCGTCGGCAAGAAGCTCAAGTTTCGCGGACAGGACATCGCGGTCACGGAGCTGACCAAAGATTCGTTCGCCGGCATCGACATCGCGCTCTTCAGCGCGGGCGGCGGCATTTCCAAGGAGTTCGCGCCCCTCGCGGCCAGGATGGGCTGCGTGGTGGTGGACAATTCCAGCGCGTTCCGCATGGACGACTCGGTGCCGCTGGTCGTGCCCGAAATCAACGCCGACGATGTGCGGAAACACCAGGGCATCATCGCGAACCCGAACTGCACGACGGCGATCACGCTGATGGCGCTGTTTCCGTTGCACCAGGCGTTCGGGGTGAAGCGGATTTTCGCTTCGAGCTATCAGGCCGTTTCCGGGACCGGGGCGAAGGCGATCGAGGAACTGGAGCGGCAGGTGGGCGAGGTCGTGGCCGGGCAGCCGGTGACGAAGGAGGTCTATCCGCACCAGATCGCGTTCAACGTCCTGCCGCAGGTCGATTCATTTTTGCCGTCCGGCTACACGAAAGAGGAGATGAAGCTGGAAAACGAGGGCCGCAAAATCATGCATCACCCGTCGTTCCGGGCGAGTGTGACCTGCGTGCGCGTGCCGGTCTATCGCTCCCATTCCATCGCCGTGAGCGCGGAGTTTGAAATGCCCGTGACGGTGGCCGCCGCGTGGGCCGTGCTCAAAAAAGCCCCCGGCCTCGACCTCGTGGACGAGCCGGAAAACAGAAGTTACCCCATGCCCCTCTTCACCTCCGAACGGGACAACTGCGCGGTTGGCCGAATCCGCATGGACTGCGCGCTCGAGAACGGCCTCTGCTTCTGGGTGTGCGGCGATCAGCTCCTCAAGGGCGCGGCGCTCAACGCGGTGCAGATCGCCGAGGAGCTGCTGAAATAGCGGGGCGAGTTTCGTATCGCCAACCCCGCCCCGCCCCTGCTATCGATCGCCCCCGTCTGGCTCCGGCCCGGCAGCGCAATCTGAACCTCATGTCCACCGGCAACATCTCGGCGCGCGTCCGCGTGGACGGAAAATTTTTCCGTCTCGGCGAGCAGAAATTTTATCCCAAGGGCGTCACCTACGGGCCGTTCGCCCCGAATGCCGACGGGGACCACTTCGCGTCGCGCGAACAGACCCTGAAAGATTTCCTGCAAATCCGCGAACTCGGCGCGAACCTTCTCCGCGTCTATCACGTCCCGCCGCGCTGGTTCCTCGACCTCGCCGCGGCGCACGAGCTGAAGGTGATGATCGACATTCCGTGGAACAAGCACCTCTGCTTCCTCGATTCCGCCAAATCCCGCGCCGAAGCACGCGTCGCCGTGCATGAGGCGGTCCAGGGCTGCGGCGGACACCCGGCGGTCTTCGCCTTCAGCGTGGTGAACGAAATCGCCGCTGACCTCGTGCGCTGGAGCGGCGCGCACGCGGTGGGCGAGTTCATCGAGGACCTGGTGAACGAGGCCAAGGACGCCGACCCGGACTGTCTCTGCACCTTCGGCAACTATCCGCCCACGGAATTTCTGCGGGTGCTGAACATCGACTTCCTCTGCTTCAATGTTTACCTGCACGAGCGGCGGACATTTGAGAATTACCTCGCGCGATTGCAGATGATCGCCGACGCCAAGCCGCTGCTGCTCGGCGAGACCGGCATCGATTCGCAACGCGAGGGCGAGGCGCAAAAATGTGAGATGCTCGCCTGGCAGATCGAGGCGGGCTTTCAAGGCGGGCTGGCCGGCCTGGTCGTCTTCAACTACACTGACGACTGGTTTCGCAACGGGATGCAGATCGACAACTGGTTCTTCGGCCTGACCACGCGCGAGCGCCAGCCGAGGGAATCGTTCCATGTCGTCCAGAAACAATTTCGGCAGGTGCCGTATTTTCCGCTGCCGTTGTGGCCGAAAGTCTCCGTCGTCGTGGCCAGCTACAACGGCGCGCGCACGCTCGACACCTGCCTGAAATCGCTCGCCCGGCTCAACTATCCGAACTACGAAGTCATCCTCGTCGATGACGGTTCCACCGACGAGACCGCCCGCCTGGTCGCGAATTACAAGAACGTCCGCTATCTGCGTCAGGAGAACAAAGGCCTGTCCGTCGCGCGCAACGCCGGCAGCGCCGCCGCCACCGGCGAGATCGTGGCCTTCACCGATTCGGACTGCCGCGCGGACGAGGACTGGCTGCATTATTTGATCGGCGATTTGTTGAGCAGCAAGTTCACCGGCATCGGCGGGCATAATTTTCTGCCGCCGGAAGATTCCTGGATCGCCGCGGCGGTGCTGGTCTCGCCGGGCGGCCCGGCGCACGTTATGTTGACCGACCGTCTGGCCGAGCACATTCCCGGGTGCAACATGGCCTTCTATAAATGGGCGCTCGACTCCATCGGCGGGTTCGATCCGATCTACCGGAAGGCAGGCGACGACGTGGACGTCTGCTGGCGCCTGCAGCAGCGCGGCTGCAAGATCGGCTTCAGCCCGTCAGGCTTCGTCTGGCATTACCGCCGCGCGACGGTGCCGGCGTATCTGAAACAGCAGGCCGGCTACGGCGAGGCCGAGGCGCTGCTCGCGGTCAAGCACGCCGAGTACTTCAACTCCGCCGGCGGCGGCATCTGGCGCGGACGCATCTACACAGCGTCGAAAATGGGCGTGATCGTCAAGCCGCCGGTCATCTATCACGGCCTCTTCGGCGGCGCGTGGTTCCAGACACTCTACGCGGGCGAGCCGGCGCTGGCTTTCATGCTCTGCACCTCGCTGGAATTTCACGTCCTCGTCACGCTCCCGCTGCTCGTGCTCGCGGTGCCGTTCCGGGCCGTCTGGCCGCTGGGCGTGGCAACGCTGCTCACCTCGATCATCATCTGCCTGGCCGCCGCCGCGCAGGCCGACCTGCCGAAAACCAAGCGCCGCTTCTGGTCGCGTCCGCTCGTCGCGCTGCTGTTCTTTCTGCAACCGATCGCCCGCGGCTGGGCGCGCTACCACGGGCGGTTGGCCCTGCGCACCACGCCGGAAAAGGCCCACCTCCGGCTCGACGCCGTTCGGAACCCGGACCGCAACGAACCGCTCGACAAAGTGCGTTACTGGTCGGGCCCGGAGATCGAACGGCTGGCCTTCGTCCATTCCATCCTCGTCGCCCTCGACAAGGAGGGCTGGCAGCACCGCGCCGATGAAGGGTGGAGCGGCCACGATGTGGAAATTTACGGCACGCGCTGGAGCCGGCTGCAATTGATCACCATGGCGGAGGAGATGGAGCGCGCCCAGAAACTGTTCCACTGCCGCCTCGACGCCGGCTGGTCGCTGCTGGCCAAGCTCTGCTTCTGGTCGCTGCTCGGCTTCGAACTGCTCGTCATCGGCTTCGTCGGCGAGGTGGTGCCGTATCTCTGGCTGCTCCTGCTGACCATGCCTATTTTCGGATCATTCATCGAACAGGAGAAGCGTAATCTCCAGCGGCTCATCATTGCCTTCCTCGACGAACTGGCCCGCCAGCAGCAGATGACCAAGCTGCCGTTTGGCCGGCCCGCCGAACCCGCCCCGCAGGCCGCTCCCGGCGCGGTGCCATCAGCAAAACGATGAAGCGGGCAGAAATTTTTTCGAAAAGGAACATTCAACATTCAACGCCCAACCTCGAACTCACCGGCGTGCCAGTCATTGGGCGTTAAATGTTGAATGTTTTCCCTACGGATAAGTCTTGGCGGCTCCTCGCCCTTTCATTAACCATCGCTGGCAGATTCGCGCATGATTCCATACCACCAACTTCTCCGGCTCGTTTTGGAACAGGGTAAATTCAAACCCGACCGCACCGGCACCGGTACCTACGCCGTCTTCGGCGCGCAGGCGCGGTTCCCGCTCGCCGACGGCTTTCCCCTGCTCACCACCAAGAAAGTCCATCTCAAGTCCATCATCCACGAGCTGCTCTGGTTCCTGCGCGGGGAGACGAACATCAAGTATCTCACCGACCACGGCGTGACCATCTGGAACGAGTGGGCCGACGCCGAGGGCAAGCTCGGCCGCGTCTATGGCGCGCAATGGTGCGACTGGCGCACCGCCGACGGCCGCTCGATCAACCAGATTGACCAGGTCATCGCGCAGATCAAAGCCCAGCCCGACAGCCGCCGCCACATCGTGAGCGCGTGGAACGTCGGCGAGATCGACGAGATGGCGCTGCCGCCGTGTCATGCGCTCTTCCAGTTTTTCGTG
>CANMZY010000240.1:0-5625 GCA_947502425.1 Verrucomicrobiales bacterium | reverse complement strand
CGCGCGGCACTTGATGGGGCAGGACCCGCAGGTGCTGGTCATCGGCGAAATTCCCGACGAGGAGACGGCGAACATCGCCGTGCGCGCGGCCTTGACGGGGCATCTCGTCATTTCCACGCTGCACGCCGGTTCGTGCGCGGGCGTGTGGGAACGGCTGCTCGTCATGTGTCCGGATCATCACGCAGCCGCCTCGGCGGTCGCGCTGATTCTGAACCAGCGGCTCATCCGCCGAGTCTGCGCCGCGTGCGCCGGCGCGGGCTGCGAGACCTGTCTGCACACCGGCTATTATGGCTGCGTGCCGGTGGTGGAATGGTTCCGCGTCGATGACGCAACGAGCGCGGTTCTGCGGACGCAGGGCGCGACGGCCATTCGGCCGGGCGGTTGAGCGTCCATCAACGCGGCCAGTTGACGGGCTTTCACTCCGAGTTGCTCGCCGGGGCGATTCCGGGGCTGGCCCATTCGTATCGGCCGTTCCTCGCGGATTTCCGCCTCACCCGGCCCAAGGACTGGGGCGATGTCTATGCCTACACGCCGGACGGACAGTTACGCGGATGGACGCGCCATCTGGAGGAGGGAGGCAAGGAATTCAACGTTGACGGCCTGCTGGTGCTCACGCGGGATGCGAAGGGGCGTTGTTCGACGGCTTCGCCCGTGAAATATCAATTCACCCCGCTCGCTGAAAAGCGTCCGCCGTGGGACTGGCCGCCGGTCCGATTCACGGCGCAGGCGAAGGTCGTGACCTACGAATATCGAAACGACGCTGATATCACGGGGCGAGCGGTGGAGTGAGGGATGCGCCCCGGAACGCCGGATTTATCCGGCAGAAACTTTCGAACTGGGATGTGGCAGATGAATCATCTGACGCGTCCTTGGCGCCCGACAAACTGATTGCGAATTCGTTTTTGATGCCATAGCTTCGGCACGTTGCTGGTGTGCGCGTGTAGCTCAACTGGATAGAGTGGCGCCCTCCGAAGGCGAAGGTTGTGGGTTCAACTCCCGCCACGCGCACCATTTCTGCAGCTTACAAACATTCCCGCCCGCCCCGTCTCTCGCTTGAAATTCCGGCTTCCCTTTTCGCGCCCGAATTTTACAGTTCGCGCTTCAATTGATTTGAAATCGTAATCACTCAAAACTATGGCCGCTGATACATCCGTCGTAAAACCCGTCGAAGCCCCGCCGCTGACCGCCTTCAACCTCAAGAGCCGGCTCGCGCCCACGCCCGCGCATCCGCCCAGATATTCCCTCACCGTGAAGAATGCCGCCGGTCAGGACGTGATCCTGGCCGATCCTCGCGCCACCCGCGCGCTGGTTGCGCTGATGGACGTCCACGCGGTCAACGGCGGCGCGGCCTGCCACTGGGGCGGCCCGGCGGCCTTCGCCGACATGATGGCGGCGATTCACGGCATCATGTTCGCCACGCAGGGCCGCGCCTGGCATGAGGCGTTTAATTTCGTCAACGACGCCGGCCATGCCGAGAACGGCATCTACGCCCTGCGCGCCAATTACGGTTTCGACGGCATGACCTTCGAGAGCTTGAAGGGCTTTCGCGGCATCGACAGCAAGCTCACCGGTCACGGCGAATCGCATCTCAATCCGCAGGGCGTGCTCCTCAGCAACGGCCCGCTCGGCTCCACGCTCCCGCAGGCCCAGGGTCTGGCCATCGCCGACAAGGTCGCCAAACGCGACCGCGTCACCATCTGCACCGTGAGCGACGGCGCGTCGATGGAAGGCGAGGCCAAGGAAGCCTTCGCCGCCATCCCCGGACTCGCCGCGAAAGACCGCGTGAACCCCTTCGTGCTCGTCATCTCCGACAACGACACGAAACTTTCCGGGCGCATCACCAAGGATTCCTTCTCCATGCAGCGCAGTTTCCAGGCGATGGGAGCGCTCGGCTGGAATGTCATCAGCGTGCCGAACGGCCACGATTTGCAGGCCGTTTATCTCAGCATCGAAAAAGGCATCGAGCAGGCGAAGGCCAACCCGAACTACCCCGTCTGCCTCTGGATCAAAACCATCAAGGGCTTCGGCGTGAAGGCGACGATGGACAATTCCGCGGGCGGTCACGGCTTCCCGCTGGCCAACGGCGAAAAGATCGTCGAGTTCGTCGATGAAATTTTTGGCGGCCAGACGCCGGCTGAATTCAAGCAATGGTCGCAATCGCTCCGCACCGATTGGGAAACGAAGGACGCGGCCAGGAAAGCCAAGGCCGCCGCCGCGGCCAGCGCGCCCGCAAAACCCGCCGTGAAGACTGACAAAGTCCAGGCCGGTCTCGCCCGGGGCGCGATCAAAGCCGCGCAGGAAGGCTTGCCCGTCTATTCCATCTCCGCCGACGTGCAAGGCTCCACCGGCATCAGCACCTTTCAGAAAAGTTTCCCCGATCGTTACATCGAGGTCGGCATCGCCGAATCGAACATGATCAGCGTGGGCGCGGGCTTCGCGAAGGCCGGGTTCATTCCCATCGTGGACACCTTCGGCCAGTTCGGCGTTACCAAGGGAAATCTTCCCCTGACCATGGCCGCGCTCTCACAGGCGCCGGTCATCGCGATCTTCTCGCACATTGGATTTCAAGATGCGGCGGACGGCGCGAGTCATCAGGCCACGACCTACTTCGCGGCCACCAGCGCCATCCCGCACACCACCGTCATTGCGCCGTCGTGTCCTGACGAAGCCGAGTCGTTGATGTATCAGGCGATCAGGCAATACGCCGCCGACCGCAGCGCGGGCCGGGACGGAGAGAGCTACCTCTTCTTCGTGGGCCGCGAGAATTATCCGCTCGCCTGGGTGGAGAATGCGCAATATCCGTGGGGCAAGGCGCAGGTTCTGCAGCAAGGCACGGACGTGGTGCTGATCGCCTGCGGCGTGCTCGTGAACAAAGCCATCGAAGCCGGCAAGAAACTGGCGGAGCAGGGGATCAAGGCCACCGTCATCAACAATCCGTTCATCAACAAGATCGATCTCGACACCATCGGTGCCGCGGTCAAAGCCGCCTCGGGTCGCGTGGTCACGATTGAAGACCATCAGATCATCGGCGGCATGGGCGCGCAGATTTCGCACGCGCTCTCCACAGCGGGCATCGCGCACCGGATGAAGACCCTGGGCATCCCCGGCGAATTTGGCCAGTCCGCCTACGTGGCCGAGGACCTCTATCAGCACCACGGACTCACCGCCGCGAAGCTGATCGAAGCCGCGCAGGCGTTGATGAAATAATTCCACCGTCCAAGTCGGACGCGAAACAACCCGGCCGACCTGGCCGGGTTGTTTTTTGCAGGAGACGAGGCTCGTTTTTCTCCAGCGGCTGCCATAGGCATGCTCATGAGGAGATCTCGCGCAACCGTTCATCCACCGGACGGATTCCCCGTTCCTCGAGCTGAGTTTGATCCAGCCGCTGGCGCAAGGTCGAGGCCGTGACCAACTGCCAGCGGATCAGGGCGCGACACAGTTCTAAGTCTTTCGCCCGTCCGGCCCGGAGGGGTGTGATTAAATTAATCACACCCGCACGGAGTTTCACCACCAGCAAATCTTCGGGTGACAAGGCCGCCGCTGTTTTGTCCAGTTTGACCAGCCGGCTTTCCCAGCTGGACGGCAGGGTCTCGATGATTTCCAGCCGCAGCAGCTCCGCATGGCTGGGCGCGTTCGGAGCACTCCACACGGTTCGACATTCGGACGTGCTGCGGCTGGTCTCCGCGACACAGCCGCGCTCCGGCGGCATTTGGGGGCGGTGCGCGGATGTGCCTCGCTGGTTCTGATTCGATTGATTCGATTTGCCAATCAGGGGCGAATCTGGCAATGAACTTCCCCACGAAATGAAACGAAACCTGATTGTTGCCGCCCTCGCCGGATTTGGTCTGCTGCTCGGTTGCGGGAAAAATCCGACCACCGCGCCGGGGACCAAGACGCCCGGCGGAGATTTGCTGCTGCGCTCGCATTTTATCGGCACCACGGGGCTGTTCACCGACACCAACGCCGCCAAGCTCAAGGAAATCTGGGCGTTGCCGTCGTCGTCGGCGTTTCGCGACCAGACTCTCACCAAGCTCGCCCGCGCGCCGTTTCTCACGGTGAGCAATCAGCTTCCCAAGGCCGCCGCCGATCAGGCCGCGTTGTTCCGCCCGTTGTTGGACGATCTGCTCGTCGCGGAGTCCTTCACCGAATGGCGCGGGCCGGCGGGCGGGCCGACTGAGTTTGCGCTGGCCATCCGGCTCGGCGATGAGCGGGCGCAGGTGTGGCAGACAAATTTGTGGCAGGTGATGCAGGGGTGGAATCCCGCCCCGCCGGTGTCCGCGAAAATTGAGAAGCTGGACGGCTGGGAGGCGAAAATCGCGGCCGGTCCGAACCTGTTTTCATTCGTTCGAGCCGGACAATGGGTGGTCGTCGGCCTAGGGCAGGGGCCGTTGACACTGCGGTCCAACCTTCTCCAGAAAATCCAGTCCGGCGGCCGGCCCGTGGCCGTCGCACAAAACTACTGGCTTGATGCCGAGGGCGACTTGGAACGCTGGAAACCCTGGCTGCCCGCGCTGGCGGCGTACCAGTTGCCGGCGGCGCATCTGACCCTGAGCAACAAGGCGGACTACGTTCGCACCACGCTGAAGCTGGCCACCAAAACTCCGCATGGCTGGAAATACGAACCGTGGCTCATGCCGACCAATCTGATCCGCGACCCGCTCGTCGGCTTCACCGCCGCGCAGGGCATCGCGCCGCTGCTCAAGCCGCTCTCTTCCTTTCAAAAACTGGAGATGAATCCTGTGCCCAATCAGTTCACGGTCTGGTCCCAGTCGGGCCTGCCCTTTCTGCAATACGCCAGCGTGCCTTCCCAGAAAGTACCCGAGCAATTAAAGCGGCTGGTCAAGCCGCTGAGCGCCGAACTGTTCGCCACGAACGGTGCTTCGACCAGCCGGCCGCTCGGTTCCATTGATTTTGAGCCGTCGCGTAGCCGGGTCGTCTGGAAGGGGCTGCCCTACATTGTGCCCGCGCTGCAGCCCCTGAAAATCGGCAGCCAGGAGTTTATCGTGGGCGAGCTGTTCCCGGCCACCTTCCGGTCCAACTCCGCGCCGCCTGAATTGTTCGGCCAGGTGGTGGGCCGGACCAACCTAGCGTATTACGACTGGGAAATCACGCAGGAGCAAATTACCCGCTGGCGCGCGCTGCATCAGTTGGGTGAAATCATCTCTGGGCGGCACATCTCCTCGACCAATCTGGCCAGCCAGAAATGGGTGCGCGCCGTGGCTCCGTTCCTGGGCAATGCCGCCACGGAAGTCACGGTCACCTCGCCTTCCGAGTTCACGCTGGTGCGGAAATCCCACCTCGGATTGACCGGCTTTGAACTGATCGCCCTGTCGCGCTGGTTTGAATCGGTCGAGTTTCCGAATTACGGCTATTACCCGCTCCAGCCCAGGCGGACCCTGCTGCCCAGGCGTGTTCCACCGTCTGGCCCGGCCGTTGTTCCCCCCAATAAATAGCCCGATGCTGAAACTCGGCATCAACATTGATCACGTCGCCACCCTGCGGGAGGCCCGGTATCGCGGGCGGGATTTTAGTGAACCCGATCCGGTCGCGGCGGCGCAGGTCTGCGAGGCGGCCGGGGCGCACGGCATCACGGCCCATCTCCGCGAAGACCGCCGGCACATTCAG
>CANMZY010000239.1:0-5625 GCA_947502425.1 Verrucomicrobiales bacterium | reverse complement strand
GTTTCCGGGCGCGCACCAGCGTGCTCTCCGAGCGCAGTTCCAGTTCGTTGCTGACGATCCAGTGATAGCGCCAGATCGGGTTCTCCGGCTGATCTGAGGCCGGATCGACGAGCATCCGGGTCCGCTGAAAGTCATCCATCAGGACTTTGTTCGGCAGCCGGGCCGCTTCCGGCCAGAGCTTTTGAAAAATGCGCCCGGCCTCGTTGGTGTAGTTGCGCGATTGCAGAAGGATGAGCGCCTCGCGGAGTTCGACATGCCGGGTCTGGTAATGGTTCGAGTCAAGCTGCCGGATCACCATCACGCTGCAAAACGCCAGCAGCGCAATGAAAATGAGCAAGAACCGGTGCTCTCGAAGGAATCGCATGCAAAAATTTTACGGCACGCGCCAGACGGGCGCAATCTCGAATTGCCGGCGGGAACTCCGGACGGCACATATTTCATTTGGCTTCATCGTCCGGGAATGAGATTTTGCGCCGTGACCGATCCGTCCTTCTTCATCCTCCGGCGCGCGCCGCTCGGCTGCCTGCTCGTCCTGCTGGCGCTGGAGTTGCACGGGGCCAACCCCACCAACGCCCCCGACCCGGGACAGCGCCAGATCGAGCCGGGCATGTTCGCGCTCGGCCAGGTGCGGATCGACAAGGGCCGGCGCGCGGTCAGTTTTCCCGCCAAGGTCAACCAGCGCGAAGGCACCGTCGAATACGTGGTCGTCCACCAGGCCGGCAAGACCCACGAAAGCATCTTGAGCACCGAGGTCGAGCCGCAGCAGATTCACGTCGCCCTCCTCCTGCTCGGGGTGAAGGCCGCGAACACGAACTTGTTTCCCGCCGACCTCTCCATCCCACCGCCCGGCGAGGCCGTGACCATCGGGATCAGTTGGAAGACCGGTGACCAGGAAACGCGCCGCCGCCTCGAAGATCTGGTTCTGGACAAGGAAACAAAAAAGCCTCTGCCCCCCGGCCCGTGGGTATACAACGGCTCGCACATTTTCGAGAAGTCCTTCGTCGCCCAGCGCGACGGCTCCATCATCTCGATCCACATCGACCCCGCCGCACTCGTCAACAACCCGCGGCCGGACCGGGAGAAGGACGATCGTTTCGCGATCAACCCCGACGCTCTGCCGCCGCCGAACACGCCGGTGCAGGTCACGATCCAGTTGGCCCCCGCCCGCGCCGCCGAAAAAAATCCTTGAACAGCGCCAGCCTTGCAGGCGTCATTCTGGCCAGTCATGCTAATGCATATGAAAACCACTTTGAAGCTCACCCTGCTGCTCGCCGCCGTGACCGCGTGCCTCACCAGCTCGGCCGCCGTTGCCGACAAATCATTCCCCGGCACCGTGCGGTTGAACCAAGCGACCGACATCTCCTTCCGCAACGAAATCCAGCGCGCCATCGACAAGGGCCTCGCCTCCCTCACGGCCACGCAAAACAGCAACGGCTGGTGGTCCACGCCCGATCATCCCTCGGTCAGCGGCCTCGCCCTTTCCGCGCTGCTGGGCGACCCCGACAAGCGTTACAAGAAGGACCCGCGCACGCAGAAGGGCCTCGACTTCCTCCTCACTTGCGCCAAGCCCGACGGCAGCATCTACCACACGAATCTCATCAACTACAACACGTCCCTCTCCATGATGGCACTCCTCGCCGCCAACCAGCCCAAATACGATCCCGTCCTCCGCAAGGCCCGCGCCTACCTCGCCGGCACGCAGGTGGACATGGGCGAGCCCGGCAAAACGGATTCACCCTTCGACGGCGGCGTCGGCTACGGCAGCAAGTACGCCCACTCGGACATGAACAACACCCTCGTCGCCATCGAGGCGATGTATTACAGCCGCCACCTGGCCGAGGACAAAAATCTGCCCGAGACCAAGGACCTGAACTGGCAGGCCGTCGCCACCTTCATCCAGAACTGCCAGAATCTTCCGAGCCACAACAAACAGGACTGGGTTTCCAACGATCCCAAGCACCAGGGCGGTTTCATTTATTATCCCGGCACGAGCATGGCCGGCAGCGAGACCAACGCCGCCGGCAAGGTCGCCCTCCGCTCCTACGGCAGCATCAGCTACGGGGGACTCCTGAGCTACATCTACGCCGACGTGAAGAAGACCGATCCCCGCGTGGTCGCCGTCCTCGAATGGCTGCGCGCCAACTACACCCTCGAAGAAAACCCCGGCATGGGACCGCAGGGCTACTATTATTACCTCCACTTGATGACCAAGGCCCTCAACGCCTATGGCGCGGAAATCCTGGAGTTGAAGGACGGCAAGAAAATCAACTGGCGCAAGGACGTCGCCATGCGCCTCATTAACCTGCAAAAAGCCGACGGCTCCTGGACCAACGACAACGGCCGCTGGTGGGAGAAAGACCCGGCCCTTGTCACCGCCTACGCCGTGATGTCCCTCGAAATCATCTATCGCGGGATGTGAGTTGGATTGTCGGGAGATCGTGTTTTCAGCCCGCTCCGGCGCGCCTTCCCGCAGAGGCCCACGCCAAAAATCCGTGTTCATCCGTGTTCATCCGTGGTTAAACTCTCCGCGCCCTTATGGAATACGAAGCTGTCATCGGGCTGGAGACACACGTCCAGCTTAAAACCAAATCCAAGATGTGGTGCGGTTGCGCCAATGAATTCGGCGCGCCCCCCAACTCCAACGTCTGCCCCGTCTGCCTCGGCCTGCCCGGCGTACTGCCCGTCGCCAACGACGAGGCCCTGCGCTTGACCGCCCTCACCGGCCTGCTCCTGAACTGCACCGTCGCCCGCTACGCCAAGTTCGACCGCAAAAATTATTTCTACCCGGACGCCCCGAAGAACTACCAGATCACCCAGTATGACAAGCCCTCGACGTTGGGCGGCTTTGTCGATTTCGAGTTTACCGGCGCGGGTTCGGTGAACGGCGCGGCGCGCGTCCGCATCACCCGCGCCCATCTGGAAGAGGACGTGGGGAAGAATTTCCATTTCGACCGCACCAGCGGCGTGGACTTCAACCGCGCCGGCGTGCCGCTGCTGGAAATTGTTTCCGAACCGGACCTCACCAGCGCGGACATGGCCTACGAATATCTCAATGCGCTTAAGGACATCCTGGTCTATGGCGGCATCAGCGACTGCGACATGGAGAAGGGCATGGTGCGCTGCGATGTGAATGTGAGCGTGCGCCCGGTGGGCACGAAGGAACTCGGCGCGAAGATCGAGATCAAAAACATGAACAGCTTCAGCGGCGCGCGGCGGGCGTTGGAATACGAGATCCCGCGCCAGATCGAAGTCCTGCGCAAGGGCGGCAAGCTCATTCAATCAACCCGCCGCTGGGATGACGTGGCCGAGATCACCGAGGAGATGCGCACCAAGGAGCACGCGCATGATTACCGCTATTTCCCCGAGCCGGACCTGATGCCGTTCGTGCCCAGCGACGCGTGGATCGGCGAGGTGTGCGCGCGCATGGTGGAACTGCCGCTGGCGCGCAAGCAGCGGTTCATCCGCGTTTACCAACTGCCCGCGACCGACGCGCAGACGTTCGTGTGGGACGTGCCGCTGGGCGCGTATTTCGAGCAGGCCGTAACGGGCGCGAAGAATCCAAAAGCCGTGGCCAACTGGGTCATCAACAATCTGCGCGCGAAAATCACCGAGGCCGGCACGACGCTCGACACGGTGAAAATCAAGCCGACGGACATTCAGGTGCTGGCGGGCCTGGTGGACGGCGGCAAGATCAGCAGCAGCATCGCGCAAAGTGTTTTTGCCGACATGTTCGCCACCGGCGACGCGCCCGCAGTCATCGTCGAGAGAAAAGGTCTCGCGCAGGTGAGCGACACCGGCGCGCTGGAGAAATTCTGCGACGACGTGATCGCCGCGAATCCCGGCCCGGCGTCCGACTACAGAGCGGGCAAGGCCGCAGCACTCAATTTCCTCAAGGGCCAGGTGATGAAAACCAGCAAGGGCAAGGCGAACCCGGCCCTGATCGGCGAGATGCTGGAGAAGAAGTTGAAGTCGTAGCTGCGACGCCTCGCCGCAGAAGGTAGCTACGGAGCCCCCTCCGCGCGATCATCCAACCCCTCGCCGGCCCGGCTTTCACTGCGACGAGGCGTCGCCGCTGCGCTTCCTGAATCCGAGATTGACATGAATCCGCCACCGACCTGAATGTCAGCCATGAACAGCACCCCGAATCCTTCCACGTCGCGTCGCGACTTCATCAAAACCTCCGGCCGCATCGCCGCCGTCTCGGCGCTGGCGGGCGTGACCATTCCACATGTGTTCGCGGCGGAGAACAACACCATCCAGGTCGCCCTCATCGGCTGCGGCGGACGCGGCGGCGGCGCGGCGGACAACGCCCTTTCCGTCAAGACCGGCCCCATGAAACTCGTCGCCATGGCCGATGTGTTTCCGGACAAGCTGAAGAACGCCTACAACGGACTCCTCGCCCGGCACAAGGAGAAGGTCGATGTGCCGGAAGACCGCCGGTTCATCGGATTCGACGGCTACAAAAATGCGATGGACTGTTTGAAGCCGGGCGACATTGCCATCTTCACCACGCCGCTGGCCTTCCGCTGGGTGCATTTCAAGTACGCCATCGAAAAGAAGCTGCACGTCTTCATGGAAAAACCGGTCACGGCGGACGGCCCGACTTCGCGCCGAATGCTTAAACTTTCCGACGAGGCGTCGGCCAGGAGTTTGAAGGTGGGCGTCGGCCTGATGTCGCGTCACGCCCGGCATCTCCAAGACTTGCACAAGCGCGTTCAGGACGGCGAGATCGGCGACGTGATGCTGATGCGAGGCTACCGCATGCACGGCCCGGTCGCCTCGGCTTTCTCGAAACGCTGGCCCGGCAAGCCGAGCGAACTGCTCTGGCAGATTTCCCGCTTTCACAGCTTTCTCTGGGCGAGCGGCGGCTGCTTCAGCGACTTTTACATCCACCACATCGACCATTGCTGCTGGATGAAAAACGCCTGGCCGGTCAAGGCGCAGGCGCTGGGCGGGCGGCACTTTCGCGTCAGCCCCGAGGGCGATCCGTGGGTGGATCAGAACTTCGACTCCTACGCCGTGGAATACACCTTCGAGGACGGCGCAAAGTTTTACATGGACGGCCGCTGCAACAGCGGCGCCCAGTCCTATTATTTCAGCCACGTTCACGGCACCAAGGGCATTGCCGTCGCCGCCAAATCCGGGGATTTCAACGGCCCTTCCAGCATTCACAAGGGCCAGTTGCCCACGCGGGACAGCATGATCTGGCAATCGAAGCCGGACGCGGAACCCAACCTGAACGCCTACAACTACGAGTGGGACGACCTCACCAACGCCATCCGCAATGACAAGCCCTACAACGAAGTCCCCTTCGGCGTGCAGGCCAGCGTCGTCACCTCCATGGGCCGCAAGGCCGCGCACACCGGCATGGAAATCCGCTACGAAGACATGCTGAACGACGACATGGAATACGCCCCGGACATCGACAAATGGACGATGGATTCCCCGCCGCCGATCATTGGCGACGCCAACGGCAAGTACCCCGTGCCGATGCCGGGCAAGACCACCAAGCACGAGTACGAAATGAACATCCGGGCATAGGTTCCGCAGATATTATTCCGGCTGAAAGTTGCAAGTTTGTCCACGGGGACGGGCCTGCAACTTTTGCTTTCTAGGCGGCGGTTT
>CANMZY010000238.1:0-5666 GCA_947502425.1 Verrucomicrobiales bacterium | reverse complement strand
CCACGGGGAGTTTCATCCGATCGCGGACAACAGCACGGCGGAGGGACGCGCCAAAAACCGCCGGATCGCGCTGGTGGTGCTGCCGGAGGAACAGGTCGTGGCGGATGTGCCGAAGGCTGCGCCGCCAGTGACGCCGCCGGTGACGCCTGAAAAACCGCTCCCCACCGAGCCGCCGGGGTTGAAGGAAGATTAGGGCGATGTAGCGGTGGGCGTCCCCGCTTGCCGCAGAGCCGGTGCGTCCCGCCCGGCAGAAAAAGTGTGGTGCGACCTGGCGTGTTGGAAATTTCGTGAGCCGCCTGTTTGCGGGCGTTTTTTCCGGGCGGCGGGACGCGTGACCACTACGGCAGGCGGTGGCGCCCGCCGCTACAGGGGAGGCCGCTCATCAGCCGTTCAAAACCGGTTTCCGGTTTTAGTGGCAGCCGCAGCCGGAGCCGCAGGAGCCGGAGAAATCCTCCGCGGTCGGGACGCGGCCCAGCTCGAAGGTCTTGGCGACATGCTTCATGATCGACTCCTGCATTTCGTGCATTTCCTGCTGCGCCTCCATGAAGCCGCGCGCCACGGGGTCGGCGGAAAATTTCTCGCGCAACGATTCAAAATCGGCCACTTCCTCGCCGGTCAGCTCTAGGCCCTGCTGCTGCTTGTGCTGGAGAAACTGGCCTTTCTCGCTGAGCAGCTCATACTGGCCGCGCGCCGTGTCGTTCACCATGAACTGGTCGATGCGCAGGCGGATGCTTTGAAATTCGGGCTGGTCGAGGATGGTTTGGCAGAGGTCGTGGGTTTTTCCCATGATGGCACCGGCTTCGATGGTCGTTTGCATAATTTAATTTTTTCTCCGGCGCGGCCGGGACGTTTTTCGACGGGTTCGTTGAACGGATGAAATACAGCACACCGCCGGGCGGACTTCAACCCTAGCTTTTGCGCGAGGCGGTGAAAGCGCCGCGTTCGTAGCGCCGGCATCCGCGCCGGCGAGTTCGGGAGGCGTCTCGCGGCCAGTTCATGGAACAAGGGGCGGAGACGCCCCGCGAACTCGCCGCCGGGGACGGCTGCGCTGCGGTACCTTTGCCCAGGAAACGAATTCCCAAACCGCCGCCGCCCTGCTACATCACGGGCATGTCCAAGCCCGTCTTGAAATCGATCGCGCCCGAGGAACTCACCCGGCTCGCCCTCGCCACCATCAAGGCCGCGCGCTTTCCGCAACTTGCCACCATCGATGGCGACCAGCCGCGCCTGCGTCCGGTCTCGCCCGTGCGGACCGACGGCTTCATCATCTACGTGGCGAACCTCCGCGCCTATCGCAAGACCGGGGAGATTGCCGCCAATCCGAAGGTTGAGCTTTGCTATGTGGACGACCAGCACAACCAGGTCCGCATCACCGGCGTCGCGGAAATTCTGAAGGACCGGCCCTTGCTCGAAGAAATTTGGAACACCAATCCGCTCCTGCGCCAGTATCTCGGCTCCATCGACAACCCGCAGCTCATCATCTATCGCGTGACGCCGGCGCGCGTCCGCTACATGGTGGAATGGGCGCTGGAGTATTACGAGGTCCCGCCGATGGCGGGCTGAAACATTCCGGCCGGCGCTTCGCTCCCGTCAACCGTCGCACATGGACAACAACCGCTTTTTCAAGGGCTGGGCCAAACCGGGGCCGCCGGCACCGGGCGCGGGCACCGGCGTTCCTGGACCCGGCGAGACGCTCGACGCCATCAGCGGCGACTGGCGGATTTTCCAGCTCAAGAAGGGTCACCGCTTTTCCACCGACGATTTGCTCACGGCGTATTATGGCACCTGCTGGTGTCCCAGCGCCCGGACGATCCTCGATCTCGGCAGCGGGGTGGGCACGGTGGGGATGATTGCCGCGTGGCGTCTGCCCGGCGCGCGGTTGGTGGCCGTCGAGGCGCAGGAGGAAAGTGTGGCGCTCGCGAAAAAATCCGCGCGTTACAACGGCCTGGAGGCGCGCTGCGAAATTCGCGCCGGCGATTTCCGGGACGCGGCCATCTTGCGCGAAGACGAAAAATTCAATCTCGTGCTCGGCAGCCCGCCCTATTTCCCGCTGGACGCCGGAGTGCATGGCGATCACCCGCAAAAAATCGCCTGCCGCTTCGAGGCGCGCGGGGACATCGCCGATTATTGCCGGACGGCGGCGCGGCATCTGGACTGGGGCGGATTGTTTGCCTGTGTTTTTCCCGTGCAGCCAGCGGCGCAGCAGGATCGCGTGACGGCGGCGGCGCGGGCGGCGGGGTTGGTCATCATCCGCTGGCGTCCGGTGATCTTGAGCGAAGGGGAACCGCCGCTGCTGGGTTTGTTTGCGATGAGCCGTGCGGAGCATCTGCCGGAATGGTTTCGCGGGCAGACGTGGATGGAGCCGGCGCTGGTCATTCGCACGCAAGGCGGGGAGGTCCACCCGGAATATCAGGCGCTGAAATTATCAATCGGTTTTCCGCCCTGAAGTTCCTGGGCTGCCGAGATGGTTTCAAAACTCGATGACGTTCTCCCGTGAGCCTCCTCTTGGTAGCGGCCGCTGGGCAGCGGCGGCAGACTTGCGCGGCGGGTGACCGGGAAAAGAATGGCCGCACCTGCACCGGCGCGGCGACGGGGTCAGGGCTTGGGGGATTCTTTGCCGGTCAGGATGGAAATGGCCTTGTCGAGCTGTGGGTCGCGTTCGGCCAGCCAGTCTTCGGGAGAGAGGCGCACGGGCACATCGGGCGGTTCGCCATTATTTTCCATGGTCGTGCCGTCCATCCGGTATACGCCAGTGATCGGCATGCGGGCGTTGGTGCCGTCCACGAGCTTGAGGGCGAAGGTCCAGATGACGTAGCCGGGCGTGGGCATGCCGACCAACTTGGCGAGGCCGCGCGCGCGCATCGCATGGGGGAACATCTCACCGTTCGAGTAGCTGTGCTCGTTCATGAGCACGACAAATTTCATGTTCATCGCCGAGTAGGGCGCGGTCTCCCGGGCGGTGTCGCGGGTGCGGTTCCACCCGTGCTGCTTGCGCTCGAGCCAGTCGATGAGCGTGTCGGAAATGTTACCGCCGTTGTTGAAGCGCACGTCGATGATCATGCCCTCCTTGCCGACCATGAACTCGTAAATCTCGCGCTCGAACTGCGCCTGGTTGTTCTGGTTCATCGAGGCGATGTGCAGGTAACCGAGCTTGCCGCCGCCCTGCTGCGCGACGTATTTGGAGAGGCGGTCGGTGCGGTTACGGTAGTTCAGCTCGATCCATTCCTCCGGGGTGAGGGCCTTGTATTTGACGGTGCGCGTGCTTTTTTTGTCCGCGTTGGTGCTGACCAGAAATTCCAGTTCGCGGTCCTGCTTGTCGTTGATCCACTCGTAGAGCTTCTCGTCGAGCCGCACGTCGCGGCCGTTGATGGCTAGGACGAATTCACCAGACTTGATCTCGGTCTTCGGGTAGGAGCCTGGCGCGCCGGCCGGCACCCCGGCCACTTTCAAGCCGGGTCCGGCGTGGCCGTAGTCAAAGGTGAAACCCAGTTGCGGGGTGACGGGCGAGGCCGGGCCGCCGCCGGCTGTGACTTCGGAATGGGAGGCCTCGAGTTCGCCGACCATCATGTGGAGCAGCGTGGCGAATTCATCCGGCGTCTCCACCGCGTCGAGCAGCGGCTCGTAGCGGCTTCGGATTTTTGCCCAGTCGCGCCCGTGGAAATTGGCGTCGTAGAAGCTGCGCTCGTAGCTGCGCCAGAACTGGGTGAAAGCCGCCTGCCGTTCGGCGCGCACATCGCGTTCCCAGTCGGCGGTGAAGGTGACCTTCTCCTCCTTCTTGTCGTCGAGCTTCATGGTGTGCGGCTCGCCGCTGAACACGAGGGAAATCTTTTTTCCGTCTTTGCTCGCGCGCAGTTGCGAACGCCCGCCGCCGGTCGTCAGGCGCTTGGTCTCCTTGCCGTCGTAGCTGACCGACCAGAGATCGCCTTCGGACAGGAACAGGATCTGGCCGTCGGCGGTCACGATCAGGTCGGCCTGGGGGGCCTGGGTGCTGAACTTGCGGATGCGGCGCGGCAGATCGTCGAAGTCGATCACCACCTTCACCACGTTGGTTGATTTTTCAAACTTTAGGTCCACGTCGGACACGCGGGCGGTCTCCTTGGTCAGCGGCAGGACGTAGAGGCCGTTGCCGTCGCGATTGCTTTGGAAGAACAAATACTTTCCGTCCGGCGACCAGGCCGGCAGCCCGTGCTGCGCGAAGAGCTGCGTCACGTTCCGGGCCTCGCCGCCGGCCGTAGGGATGATCCAGAGGTTGAAGGCCCGGCTTTCGCCGCGCTGGGAAAACGCGACCCACTGCATGTCCGGCGACCAGGAGAAGTCCCCGCCGCCCAGGCCGTGCCATTGCGGGCCGGGCAGGCTGACCAGTTTGCGCGCCTCGCCGGTCTCGAGGGTGAGCAGATAAAGCCCGCCCTCGCGGCCCGTGACCCAGAAGCCCAGTTGTTTGCCATCGGGCGACATTTTCACCCGGTCCACGTCGCTGGTGCGGTTCCAGAGCGGTTTCACCTTGAGCGACTCCACGTCCATCTCGAAGAGCCGCGTGTAAAACTCGCGGTCGGAGGTGAAATAAATTTTCTTCCCGTCCTGCGACCAGGAAAAGTCCGAGTCGTCGCCCGCCCAGTCGGTCAGGCGGCGGGCGAACTCGGCGCTGCGGCCGGCCACGCCCTTGGGCTTATCGATGCCGATCGTCCAGATTTCGCCGCGCAGGCCAAAGGCGAAGCTCTTGCCGTCGGGCGACGGCTCGGCCTCGGTCACGCCGGTGGTTATTTTTTCGCGGCGGCGGGTGGTCTGCTTTTCGTCGGCGGCGGCGATGAGCCTGATTTTCTCCGACTCCTTTTTCCCGCTCTTCAGCAGCCAGAGATCGGGGCCGTACTCGAAGGCGATGTCGCCGCTCTTTGCCGCGACACAGGGTGCGCGCACCGCGCCGCCGGTGAAGATGGTGAGCGGCTCGCCGTGGCCGTTCAGATCGTAGAGCCAGAGATTGGGCGTGCGGCGCGGGTTGTCGGCTACGGGCGAAATCGTCTCGTCGAGCTTGCTGACCGAGGGCGTGGTCTCGCCGACGGTGACGGTGAGCAGGTGTTTGCCGTCGGGCATGAACCGCGTCCAGAGATTCTGGCGGCGGTCGTCGGTCAGGGCGCGGCGCGTGCCGTTGGTCAGATTCAGGAGGCTGATCTGGGCGGCAGCGGAGCCGAAATAGCGTGGGCGCGTCCAGTGAAAGCCGTAGCGGCCATAGACCACGGTTTTTCCATCAGGCGAGTACGAGGGCCAGTTCATCGGGGCATAATCCTCAGCCAGCATCCGGGTCTGCAGTGTGTCGGCGTCCAGCGCGTAGATGGCATGGTTCGGCGTGTCGCGCTTCGAGGAGAAGAGGAGATATTTTCCGTCCGGACTCCAGCCGGTGGGCATCTCCGAGCCGGAATGAAAGGTGAGCTGCCTGGTCGCGCCGCCATCGGAGGGCACTAGGAAAATGTCCCAGTTGCCGGTGCGTTTGCTGGCGAAGGCGATCCATTTACCGTCCGGCGAAAAAACGGGAAAGGCGTCCGTCTCGAGGTGCTGGGTGAGCGGCGTGGCGCGGCCGCCCTTGGTGTCGGCGACCCAGACATCACCGCGATAGGTGAAGGCGAGGCGCGTCCCGTCGGGGCTGAGGGCGGGCTGGCGCGCGCCAACGACGG
>CANMZY010000237.1:0-5672 GCA_947502425.1 Verrucomicrobiales bacterium | reverse complement strand
GTGGTCTTCTTTTTGGCGGCAAACTCGGCGTGCGTGAAACTGGTCTGGTGGGTCATGCAACACAGACGAGAAAATCAGCCTCCTCGTTCAAAAGAAATCCCTGCGGATTAATTCAGCGTTTCCCTAGAGTTGAAGCAATGAATCAGGACTTCCGCTGGCAGCAACGATTCGAGAATTTCGAGCGTGGATTCATTCTCCTGCGTTCTGCGTTGGAGGAACGCGCGCCGGAGGCGTTCAACCAGCTTGAATTGGAAGGATTGGTGCAGCGCTTCGAATACACCTTTGAACTCGCGTGGAAGACGCTCAAAGATTATCTGGAACAGGCGGGCGTGGTGCTCCCCAAATCACGCCGAGCACCGTCCTCAAAGCCGCCTACGCCGCCAAACTCATTGCCGATGGTGACGCGTGGATGGACATGCTCAAGCATCGCAATCTCATGAGCCACACCTACGACTTTCAAAAATTCAAAGAAGCCGTCACCGCCATTCACACCCGCTATCTGGCCGCGCTCGGTCAGGTTTACACGTTGCTCAAAAAAGAATTGCTCCCGTCATGAACTTCGGACTTTCCGAAGCGGCGCTGATCGCGATCCGGCGGTTCAGGAAGTCGTCGTTTTGGATCGCGTGCGCTGGACCGGGCGCTATCATCTTCTGATGTGGACCTGGTTCTGTGCGGCGAACTGCCTCTGCTCGGAGCCGAAGATGTGGCCTTGGAACTGGACGACCTTCTCATCCCTGTGCATTTCTACGTGCAAGCCATGAATGCCATCCAACATCGTGGCCTGCGCGAACATATCGCGCGCGTCGGGCAGGTGCTCTACTCCCGGTCGGTCGATGCCGCGAAGCCGGTCTCAATCCCTCGTTCAAAAATTTATTCTTCCGTAGCAACCGAGGTAACGAGGTTCATTACCAATTGGGAATCAATATGAGGTCAGAACCTCCTCACGTCGGCTGCCACGATTTTTTGTGGATTGGCTCCGACGCCTATCTCGTCCACGCCAGCCAGCGTTGGAAAAGTTTTTTCACGGTGGGCGTGAGGCGGGTGCGGTTGTAGGCGTCGCCGCAGTGGCGGATCGCTTCCGCCTGCGTGGGGTAGGGGTGGATGACGAAAGCGAGACGGCCCAGGCCCATCCCGGCCGCCATCGCCACGCTGATCTCGGAAATCATTTCGCCCGCGTGCCGCGCTACGATGGTCGCGCCGAGGATTTTGTCCGTGCCGCGCAGGGTGTGGATTTTCACGAAGCCTTCCTCCTCTCCCTCGGCGATGGCGCGGTCCACTTGTTTGAACTTCTTCACGTAAGTGTCCAGTTCGAGGCCTCGTTCCTGCGCGTCGCGTTCGTAAAGGCCGACGTGCGCGATCTCCGGATCAGTGTAGGTGGCCCACGGCATGGTGAGCGCGCTGAGTTTTTTGCGCCCGAAAAAAAGCGCGTTCTGGATGACGATGCGCGCGGCGAAATCCGCGGCGTGGGTGAACTTCCATTTCAGGCAGACATCGCCGGCGGCGTAGATGCGCGGGTTGGTGGTCTGCAACTGATCGTTCACCTGCACACCGTCGCGCCGGTCGTATTGCACGCCGACGGCTTCGAGGTTCAAGCCCTCGACGTTCGGCGCGCGGCCGGCACCGGCGAGAATTTCATCGACGGTCACGGATTCACTTTTCCCGTCCACTTCGTAAAAAATCACCTTCGCGCCGTCGCGCTTTTCGACGCGCGTCAGCTTGGCGTTCAGCACGAGCTGAATTTTTTCGCGCACAAACGCGCCCTGCACAATCGCAGCGGCCTCGGTGTCTTCACGGTCGAGGAGATGGGCGTGTTTGTGGAGGAGCGTGACCTGCGAGCCGAGCCGCTGGAACGCCTGCGCGAGTTCGCAGCCAATCGGCCCGCCGCCGATCACCGCGAGGCGGCGGGGAAGTTCGGTCAGATTGAAAACAGTTTCGTTGGTGAGATAACCGGCTTCGGCGAGTCCGGGAATTTCCGGCTGCACGGCGCGGGCGCCGCTGGCGATGACGGCGCGTTTGAAACGCAGCGTTTGTCCGCCAAGGTCGATCGTGTCCGGCCCGGAAAAACTGGCCGGGCCGATGAACACATCCACGCCGAGTTCGGTGAAGCGTTTCGCGGAATCATGTTTGCTGATGCCGGCGCGCAGCCGGCGCAGGCGTTCCATCACGGCGGGGAAATCTACTTCCACGCCGGGCGGCACGCGCACGCCAAAACGTCCGGCGTCGCGGGCATCGGCGGCGGCGCGCGCGGAGCGGAGCAGGCATTTGCTCGGCACGCAGCCGACGTTCAGGCAATCGCCGCCCATGAGATGCCGCTCGACAAGCGCGACCCTCGCGCCGAGTCCGGCGGCCCCGGCGGCGGTGACGAGGCCCGCCGTGCCCGCGCCGATGACGACCAGATTGTAGCGCGAGGCGGGCGTGGGATTTTTCCAATCGGACGGGTGAACGTTGGCGACAAGCGTCTGGTTGTGCGCATCCATCGGCGCGAGGGGGAACAGTTGAGTCATAGCCGGGGCGGTTCGTGGGAGATTTTTTTTGCGAGCGCCTGTTTGGCGATGCGCGTGACGAGAATGGTGACGATGACGGTGGCCAGCAGGCCGACGGCGTAGAGCGTCCATTCGAGCGGAGTTTTTTTGTCGTCCGCCGCGCGGGCGAGCGAACCGAGATACACATACATCACCGTGCCGGGCATCATGCCGATCCACGAGGCGAAGAAATAATCGCGCAACGAAACGCGGGTGAGGCCGTAGCCATAGTTGAGCAGCGAGAACGGAAACACCGGCGACAGGCGCGTCAGGCCGACGATTTTCCAGCCTTCGCGCCCGACCGCCTCGTCAATGGCCTTGAATCTTGCATTGCCCTCGATGCGCTTCGTCACCCAGTCGCGCGCCACGTAGCGGCCGACTAGAAAAGCCGCCGTCGCGCCGAGCGTCGCGCCGATGGAAGTGTAGATCGAACCCCAGCCCACGCCGAAAAGTGCGCCCGCGGCGAGCGTGAGCACCGAGCCGGGCACGAAGAGGACGCAGGCCAGAATATAGAGCAGGATGAACATCACCGGCCCCCACGGCCCGAGGCCCGCGATCCATTCCTTCGACTGCGCGAACAGCCCGGCCACGTTGAAATATTTGAAGCCGGCAACCAGCGCGGCGAAGGCGGCGAGCCAGAGCAACCATTTCAGGCGGGAGGTTCCGGGTTTGGCTTCGGTGATCATGGCGGGCGGTTATTGTTTCTCGTTCAATGACCAGTCGTAACTGGTGTAGGAAATTTTGTATCCGCCCTTGGCCAGTTCCGCCTGCGCGTCGGCGGAGAAGAAGGGCGCGACGAATTTCAGCACCGTGCCGGATTTCTTTTCAAAGTCGCCGCTGAACCATTTGAAGATGGGCGAGAGGTTGACGACCTTGTTTTTGGCATCGACGGAATTTTTGCGCCCGTTGCCGAGGAATTTCCTGCCCTGATCATCAAGCTGTGCGTCGAGCCGGTCGGCGACGTAGGCCTCACTCCGCAAGGGCGGGCACCCGAGCGCGGCGCAGACGATGGCGAAATGGATGCGCGGCTCGTTGTATTTCTTGCGGAGAATCTCGTGCTCGACGTGGCCCAGCGTGACCGTGCCGCTGAAGAGGCGCACGACCGGCTGGTCCCACGGGCCGCTGAGAAGGCCGCCGATTTTCTTGATGCTCTTGATCGGGTAATGGTCGAGGACGAGACGGAGAGTGGCGGCGTTGTAGAGGTTGATCAGGAAGGCGAGCTTTTGCGGCTGCGTCCAATTCTGGAAATCGGCCTCGCGAACGGCGGCCAGTTCGTCGAGATACGCGTTGAGTTGTTTCGAGTTGGTCTTGAGCGCCGGATAATCGACGAGCGCGTCGGTGACGTGCCGTCTGAGCAACTGGTCGAGCGCCGCGTGCGTGTGGTCGAACTCTGCGGCGGAGGCGCTGGCGGCGAACAGCCAGAGCAGCGCAAACAGTGAGGCGAGATGTTTCATGGGTCCTTCGGATGGTGCAAGGCGCGTCGTCGGCAGAAAGCATGGGTGCGGCAACCTCTGGTTTCAAGCGTGATTCCGGATTCGGCCAGGCAGATTTGAGTTTTCCAAAGCCACGGCTTCGCGATAGCTTTTCCCCGCCCGCTGGATGGGCCACCGAGACATGCGTCCGCTGATTCAAGAAATTTCCACCGCGCACACGCCGGAGTCGCTCGTCGGGCGGCTCCAGGGCGAGGCGGGCGTGGTGCTGCTGCGGAGCGCGCTGTTTGACTCGCCGCAGGCGCGTTATTCGTTCGTCACGGCGCGGCCCTTTCTCACGCTCCGCTCGTCCGGTTCGCGCTGTGAACTGGCGGCGGACGGCGCGGCGCACGTCCAGTTCGGCAATCCGTGGCACGTCCTCGACGGCCTGATGTCGCGCTATGAACTGCTCGACGAGGTGGACCTGCCGTTCCCGCTCGGCGGCTGCTTCGGCTACTGGGGCTATGATCTGAAAAATTTCGTCGAGCCGAAGCTGCAGCGCAACGCGGTGAACGATCTCGAACTGCCCGAGTGCCACGTCGGCTTTCATGACAGCCTCGTCGTCTTCGATCATCAGCTCGGCAAAACGTGGATCGTCTCGACCGGGCTGGGCGTGGACGGTTCGCGGAGCGAGGCGCAGGCGCAGCGGCAGATGGAGTTTTGGGTGAAGAAACTTTTGCCGGAGGAGAGTAGCGGCGATTGGAGCGCCGGTCTCCGACCCGGCGTATCTCAAGGCGCCGATGCGCGCCGGGTCGGAGACCTGCGCTCCGGGTGGGAAGGGGAACGGAGCGATCAGACCCGGCAAATTTCCTCGAACCTTTCGCGCGCCGAATTTCTTGCCCTGGTGGAACGCGCGCAGCGTTACATCCGCGCCGGGGACATTTATCAGGTGAACCTCGCGCAGCGGCTCACGGCGGCCTGCGATTTGACCGGCTGGGAATTTTTCCAGCGGCTCGCGGCGGTTTCGCCCGCGCCGTTCTCGGCGTTTCTCGACGGCGGCGAATTTCAAATCGCCTCGTCGTCGCCGGAGCTTTTTCTGCGCCTGAGCGGGTCGCACATTCTGACGCGGCCGATCAAGGGCACGCGCCCGCGCTCGTCCGACGCGACGCGCGACGCGCAGTTGACCTACGAACTGCAGACCAGCGCGAAGGAAATCTCCGAGCTGGTGATGATCACCGACCTGCTCCGCAACGATCTGGGCAAAGTCTGCGAATACGGCTCGGTGCAGGTGCCGGAACTGCTGCGGCTGGAGCGTTACCCGCAAGTGCAGCATCTGGTCTCAACGGTTGAAGGCCGCCTGCGCTCCGGCGTGACGCACTTCGGCGCGTTCGCCTCGTGCTTCCCCGGCGGCAGCATCACCGGCGCGCCGAAAATCCGCGCGATGGAGATCATCGACGAGCTGGAGCCGGTGACGCGCGGGCCGTACACGGGCGCGCTCGGCTATCTCGGCTTCAATCGCGAGAGCCAGTTGAGCATTTTGATCCGCGCGGCGGTCTGCCGGAAAGGGTGCGTCCACTTTCACGTCGGCGCGGGCATCGTGGCCGATTCGCAGCCGGCGGCGGAATACGACGAGACGCTGGCCAAGGCCGGGGGTTTTCTGGCCGCGCTGCAACTCCAGCCGCGCGCGGAATACGCGCCGATGCGATGAAGTTGAATCTGAAATCTAAAAGTGGGACGGCGG
>CANMZY010000236.1:0-5673 GCA_947502425.1 Verrucomicrobiales bacterium | reverse complement strand
CATGGCGATGACGACGCTCGCGCG
This sequence comes from Verrucomicrobiales bacterium, assembly GCA_947502425.1. Taxonomy (GTDB): domain Bacteria; phylum Verrucomicrobiota; class Verrucomicrobiia; order Limisphaerales; family SIBH01; genus SIBH01. Next base: position 5,649 of record CANMZY010000236.1, on the reverse strand, counting down.
TCCGCCTTTTTTGCCCTGGAATTCACGGAGCCGGCGGGTGGCTTCCAGTCCGTCCATGTGGGGCATCTGCACATCCATGAGGATGAGATCGTAGAACTGTCGTCCGGCGGCGGTGAGCGCTTCCAGTCCGTTGCCGGCCACGTCGGCCTTGGAGCCGAGTTGGGCCAGCATGCGGGTGGTGACCTTCTGGTTGATGAGATTGTCGTCGGTGAGCAGAATGCGGAGGGGCATCCGGCTGGCGAGCTGGGCGTCCATTTTGGAACCGGCCGGGGCCGGTGTTTTTTCAGGAGGCCGGGGCGCGGGCGGTTCGCCGGAGAGGACTTGGGTGAGCTGCTCGTCGAGTTGCGCGGGCTTGACCGGCTTGGTCAGCCAATTGCTGAAGGCGGCTTCGTTCAGGCCGGGCAGGTTGCTGCGGACGCGCAACGAGGTGAGGAGAATCAGCGGCAGGGCGCGGGTGCCGGGGCGCTGGCGGATTTCGTTGGCCAGGGCCACGCCGTCTATTTCCGGCAAGGTTAGGCCGAGCATGGCCAGATCGAAGGTTTCGCCGGCGAGCAGGGCGAGGGCCTGCGCGCCGTTTTCGACGGTGTGCGGAACCATGCCCCAGTTTTTTGTTTGCAGCGTGAGGAGTCGGTGGTAGGTGGGATTGTCATCCACGATGAGGAGGCGGCGGCCGGCCAGGCCGGGGGCGTGGTTTCCGGGAGGGTCTGCACGGGCAGGATAAAATGAAAGACTGAGCCAGCGCCGGGCGCTCTCTCGGCCCAGATGCGCCCGCCCATCAGTTCGGCGAGGCCTTTGCTGATGGCCAGGCCCAGGCCGGTGCCGCCGTATTCGCGGGTGATGGAGCTGTCCGTCTGGGAGAAGGAATGAAAGAGCCGGTGCAGCCGGTCCGCCGGAATGCCGATGCCGGTGTCGCGACCTGCTCGACACCGTCCGCGCTGTTCGGCGCTGAGATCGGTCTGAAGCAGGAGGCCGGTCATGGCGATGACGCCGTTCATCGGGGTGCGGATTTCGTGGCTCATGTTGGCCAGGAATTCGGATTTGGCGCGGGCGGCCTCCTTGGCGGCGAGGCGGGCGGCGTCCAACTGCTGGTTGGTGAGGTTGATCTCGTCTTGCAGGCGCTTGGTGCGGAGGGTGGCGCGGAGCCGGGCGCGCAGCTCGACCAGTTCGAAGAGCTCGGTGATGTAATCGACCGCGCCCAACTCGAAGCCGCGCAGCTTGTCGGTGGTGCTGTGCCAGGCGGTGAGGACGATCACGGGGATCGACTGGCCGTCCGCGTGCATTTTCAGCAGGCGCAGGACCTCGAAGCCGTCGATGCCGGGCAGGCCGAGATCGAGCAGGATGAGGTCATGCTTCTTCGCGTGAATGGCGGTCATGGCCTCGTGGCCGTCGCGCGCGGCGGTGAGGTCGATGTTGTCCTCGTGCAGGCTGGCGGCGAGAATTTCTTCGAGCTTGGGATCGTCCTCGACGAGCAGGATCTGGAAGCGTGCCGGGCTCATGCGGAGGGATCGGTGGCGGCGCGGACGAAGGCGATTAGCGTTTTTTGAACGCGCTCAAACTCCGCCTTGATCAAGGGGTGCAGTTTTTTCATTTCGCTCCAGTCCCCGGCCTTGCCCTGCTTTTCGAGGTTCGCGTTCAACGCGGCCAAGCCGCGCGCCCCGAGATTGCTGGCGCTGCCTTTGAGGCTGTGTGCGGCGGATGCTACAGCGGCGGCGTCCTGCGCGGCAATGGCGGATTCCATTTTTTCGAGGCGGACCAGCGAGTCGCGGAGAAACAGTTCGATCAGTTCCTGCACGGGGTCGGGCTGGCCGGGTTCGCGCAGTTCCATCAGGCCGGCGAGGACGGCCAGGTCGAGGACGGACGTCGCCGGGTCGGCGGCGGGCGGGGGCTGGAGGTGGCGGGTGCCGCGGGTCAGGGCGGCCTCGAGGTCGGGCAGGTGGACGGGCTTGGTGATGTAATCGTTCATGCCGGCGCCGAGGCAGCGTGCGCGGTCGCCTTCGAGGGCGTTGGCGGTGAGAGCGATGATGTAGGCGGATTTTTTTTCTCCGGCGGGCCGGGCGGCCTCCAGGGCGCGGATGCGGCGGGTGACTTCGTAGCCGTCCATTTCCGGCATCTGGCAGTCCATCAGGATGAGGTCGAAGGTTTCGTGCTGAAGCGCCTCGAGCACTTCCATCCCGTGGTTGGCGGTGTGGGCGGCGTAGCCGAGTTTTTTCAATTGGCGCAGGCCGAGCTTTTGATTGACTGCGTTGTCCTCGGCGAGCAGGACGCGGACGGACTGGTGCGGGGTGGCGGCTTCCGGCGCGTGCGCGGCGGGGTGGTGGGTTTTTTCCGGGGGCGGCGGTTCGATAAAGCCGGCGGCGGCCACGGTGACGAGCGCGTCGAGGAGCCGCGCTTCCTTGACCGGTTTGACCAGGCAGGCGCTGATGCCGGCGGCCTGCATCTCGGCGGCGTCCAGCCGGTGGCCGAGCGGGGTGAGCATGATGAGGCGGGAGCGGACCAGGCGCGAGTCGGATTTGATGGCGCGGGCCAGCGTCAGCCCGTCCATCTCCGGCATGTGCAGGTCGAGGACGACGAGGGAGAAGGGGTCGCCGATGGCGGCTTCCATGCGGAGGAGGTCGAGCGCCTCGCGGCCGCCGGCCGCCTCGTTGGCGCGCAGTTGCCAGCGGGTGAACTGTTGGTGGAGAATCTGGCGGTGGGTGGCGTTGTCATCGACGATGAGCGCGCGCTGGCAGGCGAGGTCGTCCGGCGCGCGGGGCGGGCGGGGCGCGCCGGCGGGCTGTTTCTCGAGGGGCAGGGTGAACCAGAAGGTGGAGCCGGCGCCGAGGGTGCTTTCGACGCCGATCTGGCCGTGCATCAGTTCGACCATCTGCCGCGAGATGGCGAGGCCGAGGCCGGTGCCGCCGTATTTGCGGGTGGTGGAACCGTCGGCCTGGGTGAAGGCGTGGAAGATGAGGGGGAGCGCCTTATGCGAAATGCCGATGCCGGTGTCGGTGACGGAGACGCGGACGCGGAGGCGGGTCGGGGCGGCGGAATCGGTTTCGAGGGCGACGCGGACGATGACTTCGCCGCGTTCGGTGAACTTGACGCCGTTGCTGAGGAGGTTGGCGATGATCTGCCGGATGCGGCCGGGATCACCGCGCAGGAGGGTGGGGACGTTGGCGTCGAGCGAACAGGCGAGTTCTACGTTTTTGGCCTGGGCGCGGGCGGCGAGCATTTCCGCCGCGCTTTCGACGAGCTCGCGCAGATCGAAGTCAATGGTCTCGAAGGTGAGTTTGCCGGCCTCGATTTTCGAGAAGTCGAGGATGTCGCTGATGATGCCGAGGAGATTGTCGGTGCTGGCGCGGATGGTCTGGGTGAACTCGCGCTGTTCCAGGTTGAGGGGGGTGTCGAGGAGCAGTCCGGTCATGCCGGTGATGGCGTTCATCGGGGTGCGGATTTCATGGCTCATGTTGGCAAGGAACTCGGATTTGACGCGGGCGGTTTCAAGCGCGGTGTCGCGCGCCTGTTCGAGCGCGGTCTCGGCCTCCTTGAGCTGGGTGATGTCGCGCGAGATGCCGATGATGCCGGTGACGCTGCCGGATTTGGTGTAGATGGGAACCTTGGTCACGGAGGCCCAGGACTCCCGGCCGTCCCGGTCGATGAGCTTCTCCAGTTTGTTCACGAGCGGCTGGCCGGTGACAATGATGCGCTGCTCGTCGTTAAAAAATTCCTCCGCGGATTCCCGCGGGTAGAAGTCGTAATCCGTCTTGCCGATCACTTCCGCCGGGTCGTCCAGGCCCATGCGTGTGGCCATCGATTTGCTGATGCGCAGAAAGCGCGAGGCCACGTCCTTGAAATAAACCCGGTCCGGGATGTGGTCGAGGAGGGCGCGGAGCAGGTCGCGCTCGTAGGCCAGCGCCTCCTCGATTTTTTTCCGCTCGGTCACATCCCAGAAAATGCCCTGGATGCCGGTCACGTTGCCCTCGGCGTCATAGAGCGGGGTTTTGATGCCGTGGACGAAAATCTTTTCCCCGCCGGCCGTCTGGTTGGCCTCGATCGTGTCCACCGGCTCGCGGCTGGCCATGACGCGCAGATCGTCCCGGTGGTATTTGTCGGCGAGATGAGGTGGATAAAAATCGCGGTCCACCTTGCCAATGATGTCCTCTAGCTGGTGGCCGAGCATGGCGCAGAATTTCCGGTTGGCAAAGGTGAAGCGGCCGGCGGTGTCCTTGCGGAGAATGTTCTGCGGGAGGCTTTCGACCAGGGCCTGGTAGAACGCCTCGGAAGTGGTGAGCGCCTCCTGGATACGGCGGTGCTCCATGAAGCTGCGCTCCAGATCGACGAGGTGCCGGCGCAGTTCCAACTGCGAAACCACCTGGTGCGCCAGGATGCGCAGCGCCTCCCGCTGCTCCGGCGCGAACGCGCGCGGTTGGCGGTCGATCAGGCAGAGCGTCCCGATATTGTGGCCGTCGGGCGTGCGCAGCGGCATCCCCGCGTAGAACCGCAACTGCATCTGGCCGATGACCAGCGGATGGTCCTTGAACCGTTTGTCGAGCGTGGCGTCCTCGATGATGAACAGGTCGTCGCCGAGAATGGCGTGCGCGCAGATGGAATCTGCGCGCGGCGACTCGGTGGCCTCGAGGCCGCAGCGGCTCTTGAACCACACCCGGTGCTCGTCCACCAGCGTGATGAGCGCGATGGGCGTGTGGCAGAGGTGCGCGGCCAGGCGGGTCAGATCGTCGAAGGTCGCCTCCGGCAAAGTGTCGAGAATGCCGTAGCGGTGCAGGGCCTTGAGCCGCTCGGCTTCGTTGGGCGGTAAGGGCGCGCGGTTCACGGACTCGGCGGGAGGTTGACGGTTCGGGCCACGCCTTGGTGTAACGGCAAAAGGCGGCGGCGGGCAATCTCAAAGCGCGGGCATGACGCGCCAGATTTCTTGCCCGTCGCGCTCTTGACGAATTCAGACCCGGCCCGGGCGGCCGGGCGGCTTGACACCTCGGAGCGGTTTTGGAATGAACCAGACTAACACATCATGCCCTTGCCGAAAATAAAGCTCTCACCCGGCCGCGCGTCCGTTCTCTCCTCCATCTTGGCCGGTGCGCTCGTCTTTGTTCAGCAGGTTCCGGCCCGCGCGGATTCCATTTCTGTGCAGCCGGCGGCGGACGCGACGCTGATCGAATTCGCCCCGGACAACAACATGGAGGCCGTCACGTTTTTCAACGCCGGCACCACCGCCGTTGGCACGCGCAATCGTGGGCTGATGTTTTTCGACCTCGGCACGCTGATTCCGGTCGGTGCCATCATCACCAGCGTGGAACTGCACTTGGACGTGGTGGCCCAGCCCAGTTCCATGCAGCCGTTCACGTTGAGCTTCTCCTACCTGCCGGTTCAAAACACCAACGCGCTGACGCTGACGGCCTGGCCTACCGGCGGCACCGGGGTGGCGACCGGCCTTGTCGTTCTCCCGACCCTTCCGCTCGCGCTGCCCGTGCCGTCGCTGGCCATCGCGGCGACCTATCTCAAGCTCACCAACATGACCGCCACGTTCAACGATCTGGGGGGCCTGGCTTGGCTTCCGCGCCATCCACAGCCCGCGGCAATTGCACGAGGTGCTCGCACAATTTTTCCAGAACCACTTCACCACGCAGTATCAGAAGACGGAGGATTATTTCTCGA
>CANMZY010000235.1:0-5678 GCA_947502425.1 Verrucomicrobiales bacterium | reverse complement strand
ATCAGCACGATGCAGGTCATCGAAGAGCTGATCAAACTCGCCAAGGACCTCGACGCCGCCACCAAGCGCGGTGAAGACCTCGGCCTGACGGATGACGAAGTCGCCTTCTACGACGCCCTCGCCTCCAACGACAGCGCCGTGCAGGCCATGGGCGACGACAAGCTCAAGCTCATCGCAGCGGAGTTGATCACTCAAGTAAAGAAGAGCGTGACCATTGACTGGACGCTGCGGGAAAGTGCGCGGGCGAAGATTAAAGTGATGGTGAAGCGCATCCTGAACAAACACGGCTACCCGCCGGACTTGCAGGAGGAAGCGGTGAAGACGGTGCTAGCCCAGGCCGAACTGTTGTGCGCGGAGTGGGTGTGAGCTGAATGGCGGCGCGGCAAGATTCCCTTTGCAGGTGAATGCCGCGCCGCTAGATTCAGTGAGTTGAACATGAATCATCACGCGTTCTCACCGGAGCATCTCGCGCTCACGCGCCGCGAATTTCTTTCGCGCTGCGGCATGGGCATGGGCGCGCTCGGCCTGGGCACGTTGCTGGGTAATCTGAGTCCCGCGCAGGCCGCCGAGGCCGGTTACTCGAATCCCCTCGCGGTGAAAGCCCCGCATTTTCCCGGCACAGCCAAGCGCGTCATCCACATTTTCGCCAACGGCGGAGCGTCGCACGTCGATTCCTTCGACCCGAAGCCGTCGCTGGAAAAATACAAGGGCAAGGAGCTGCCCACGCATTACAGCACCGAACGCAAAACCGGCGCGGCTTTCCCCTCCCCGTTCAAATTCAGCAAGCACGGCCAGAGCGGGATGGAAATTTCCGAGCTGTTTCCCACCGTCGCCCAGAGCGCGGATGAATTGTGCGTCATCCGTTCCATGCACGCCGACGTGCCGAACCACGAGCCGAGTCTGCTCCTGCTGAACTGCGGTGACGCGCGCCAGGTGCGTCCAAGCATGGGCTCGTGGGTGACCTACGGACTGGGCAGCGAGAACCAGAATCTGCCCGGCTTCATCGCCATGTGCCCGGGCGGCTACCCGATTCAGGAGAGCCAGAACTGGCAGAGCGGTTTTCTGCCCGGCGTTTATCAGGGCACCTACATCAACACGGAATTCACGAAGCTGGAAAAGCTCATCGAGCACATCCAAAACCGCTACACCTCGCAGCCGGAACAGCGCGCCCAGCTCGACCTCCTGCAACAACTCAACGAGCGGCATCACGCGAAGCGCAAGGAGGACGCGCAGATCGAGGCGCGCATCCAGAGCTTCGAGCTGGCCTACCGGATGCAGATGGATGCCAGCGATGCCTTCGACATTTCGCGCGAGCCGGAAGCCATCCGCAAAATGTACGGCGAAGGCGTGCAGGCGCGGCAGTTGTTGATTGCGCGAAGACTGCTGGAAAAGGGGGTGCGTTTCGTGCAGGTCTGGCACGGCGCGGGCCAACCGTGGGACAGCCACGATGATCTCGAAGTGAACCATCGCCGTCTCGCCAAGGAATGTGACCAGCCGATTGGCGCGCTGCTGAAAGATCTCAAGCAGCGCGGGATGTTGAAGGACACCCTGGTGATCTGGAGCGGCGAATTCGGACGCACGCCCACGGTGGAACTGCCCACGCCCGGTTCGAACGCTGGCAAGATCAACGGACGCGACCACAATCATCACGGCTTCACCTCCTGGCTCGCGGGCGGTGGTGTGAAGGGCGGTCACGTCCACGGCGCCACGGACGAGTTTGGGTTCAAGGCCGTGGAGAAGCCGGTTCACATCCACGATTTTCAGGCGACGATTTTGCAACTGCTCGGCTTCGATCACGAAAAGCTGACCTTCCGCAGCGCGGGCCGGGATTTCCGGCTCACGGATGTTCATGGACAGGTGGTGAAGGAATTGATCGCGTAACTCCGCCCGAATCGTCCGCCGAAATTTCTCGTGAATCTCCCGCCCGTTTTCAACAAGCTCAAACCACTATGAAACTCGCTCTGCTCTCCCTTTGCGCCGTTGCGCTCTCCACCCACGCCCAGACCAATCAAACCATCCCGCTCTGGCCCGAAGGCGCCCCCGGCGCGCTCGGCAAGGAGGACAAGGACATCCCCACGCTCACGATCTTTGCGCCCGAAGCCGACAAGGCGAACGGCGCGGCGGTGGTGATCTGCCCCGGCGGCGGCTACGGCGGACTGGCCCCGCACGAGGGAAAGGACTACGCGCTCTTTCTGAATCAGCACGGCGTCACTGGGTTTGTTTTGAAATATCGTCTCGGCTCAAAAGGCTACCGGCACCCCGTGATGTTGAACGACGTGAACCGCGCCATCCGCCTGGTGCGCGCGAAGGCCGCCGATTGGAAGATCGACCCCAAGCGCATCGGCGTGATGGGCAGCAGCGCGGGCGGCCATCTGGCCGGCACGGCATTGACGCATTACGATGCGGGCAAACCCGAGGCGACCGATCTGGTCGAGCGCCAGAGCAACCGGCCTGATCTGGGCATTCTCTGCTACGCCGTCATCAGCATGGGACCGAACACGCACGGCGGTTCCAAAAACAATCTGCTCGGCAACAACCCGGACCCGGAACTGGTAAAATTTCTTTCGAGCGAACTCCAGGTCACCAAAGACACCCCGCCCTGTTTCATCTGGCATACCGGGGAGGACGGGGCCGTGAAAGTGGAGAACAGCCTGGAATTCGCGGTCGCGCTCCGGAAAAACGGCGTGCCCTTCGACCTGCACGTTTACCAGAAGGGAGGTCACGGCATCGGCCTCAAGGACCGGCCGCCGTTCACCAACGTGCATCCGTGGGGCAAAGACCTCGTCTTCTGGCTGAAGGCGCAGGGCTTCGTAAAATAATCCGGCGCCGGAAAGATGCCGGTGGCCAGCCATGGGCCACCTAGCCCTTGTAAAATTTCTTTTCCCACTTCTTCTGTTTGACGCCGGCCTCGCGCAGGAACGGCGCGAAGGCTGACATGTTCAGGAAGGCATTGTTCAACCAATGGACCGGCTGCCGGAGCGGTCGGGCGAAATCGATGAACAGCACCACGCGGTATCCGTCCGTGTCATTCCAGACCTCGTGGTTGAACGTGTCGTCGAACAAAAGCGCCTCCCCTTCCGACCAGTTGTAAAAGCCGTTTCGGATGGGCAGCACTTTGAAACCGCACACGTCATCGCTGCGTTTGATGACTTCCACTTTCAGTTTAGGCCGCTGAGTTTTGATCCACGCGGCGCAGTCCGCTCCGGTGTAGCCACCATCCACCCAAAGTTTGCGCAGCCAGGTGAAGTGCGGCAGCACGGGGGCGAGCAGGGCCATCGCCCCGGCGCTTTCCGGCGTGTTGGCCGACTGCACCGCACCTTCGACAATCTGTTTCCCACGAACCACAAGTTTTACAGGATCATGGATTTTGTTTCGCTCCAGAACATTCACAACGTCCAGGTCATGGGCACGATCAAGCCGCACCCGAAGCTGAACTTTACGGCGCACTACCGCATGTATTGACTCGCGGACACCGGCGACAACTTTTACAACGTCACCGGCGCGCGGCGCGGCGGCGCGGACGCTCCGCCCGTGGCGGGACGCGGCTACGGCATCAATCCGCGCTACGACAGTTTCGTCGGCTCGGAACTCGACATCGTCGGCACCTACAATATCACTCCCTACGCCACCACCCAGGTTGGCTATGGACATTTCTTCGTGGGTGACTACGTGAAAAGCTCCCTCGCCGCTCCAGGCTTCGGCTCACGCGACGCCGACTACGTTTACCTGCAAATGACCCTGACCTTTTAGTGTTCCGATCCTCCAGAACCGCCCGATCGCAAGGCCGGGCGGTTTTTTTGCACCATGATTTTCAAAGCAAAAGTGCAGCAGTCTCCCTTTGCGTCTTTGCGTTAAGTTTTTTCCGGCAACACTTCTGACACGCGCTGAATCTTCACCGCCCGGCCCGTCAGATCATCCATCTCGATGATCACCCCCTGCAACAACGTCCGCCCGGAAGCCACCGGAAAGCGTTGCGGAAGATTCGTCAGAAACCGCTCGATGACCGGCTCGATCTCGCGGCCCAGCACACTGTCATGGGGGCCGGTGAAACCCGCGTCGCAGAGAAACGCCGTGCCGCCGGGAAAAATTTGTTCGTCCGCCGTCTGCACATGCGTGTGCGTGCCCACCACCGCGCTCACGCGACCATCGAGCATCCGGGCCAGCGCGATTTTTTCGGAAGTCGCCTCGGCGTGAATGTCCACGAAGATCAGCAGCGTGCGCTGGCGCAGTCTTTCCACCTCGGCCTTGGCGACAGCGAAAGTGTTTTCCAGCGCAGGCATGAACGTGCGCCCTTGCAGATTGAGCACGGCGAACGCAGGCCGACCGGGCCGCTCGATCACGAAACTCCCGTGCCCCGGCGTGCCGGCGGGATAATTCGCCGGACGCACCACGCGCGGTTCGCCCGCGAGCAGTTCCAGCACTTCCTTCTGATCCCACAAATGATCGCCCGTCGTGATGGCGTCCACCCCGGCATCGAAGATTTCCCGTGCCGTGCCGGGCGTGATACCGGAGCCGCCAGCGGAGTTTTCCCCGTTGGCGATGACCAGATGCAGATCATGTGCGCGGCGCAACTGCGGCACCAACTGCTTGACCGCGCGCCGCCCCGGCTCGCCCACCACATCGCCGATGAACAAAATTTTCACGACGGGAGTGTAGGCGCGAGCGCGTCACGGTGTCGAACCGGAAACAAATTCTGCGCCGGTTTTCCAGTTGCGTTTTGGCGGCGGTTCCATTCACATCGTCCCATGAATTCACTCCTGCGATTGTTTGCCGTTTTGTTCTGCCTCTGCCTGACCGCCCGTGCCCACACCGCCGCCGAGGAGATGGCCGGTGCCGCCAACAATTTTCTCGCCACGCTCACGCCAGAGCAAAAGACCAAGGCCACGTTTGATTTCAAGGGCGACGAGCGCGCCAACTGGCATTACATCCCCAAGCTCAGAAAGGGCCTCACCTTCAAAGAGATGACCCCGGTGCAAAACCGGCTCGCCAACGCCCTGCTCGCCACCGGCCTGAGCCAGCGCGGTTTCGCACAGACCTCCACCATCATGAGCCTCGAGCAGATTCTCCGCGAGATGGAAGGGCCCAAAGGCGCCATGGTTCGCGATGAGGAGCTGTATTACGTCTCCATCTTCGGCACGCCGGGCGCGAAGGAACCCTGGGGCTGGCGCGTCGAGGGGCATCACCTTTCGCTCAACTTCACGGTCATCAAAAGCAACGAGATCACCGCCACGCCTTTCTTCGTGGGCACGAATCCCGGCGAAGTCCGCCAAGGCCCGCGCAAAGGTCTGCGCGTGCTCGCCGCCGAGGAAGACCAGGCCCGCGCGCTGGTCAAATCGCTCACCGACGAGCAGAAGAAGACGGCCATCTACGCTGCCGACGCGCCCAAGGAAGTGCTCACCGCGGCCCAGCGGCGGGTGAAGCCGCTGCCCACCGCCGGGCTGTCCGCCGCCAAGATGACCAAGGAGCAGAACGATGCGCTGCTCAAGCTGGTCAAAGAATATGTCCAGCGCTGCCGCCCGGAACTGGCGGACAGTGATCTGGAGAAAATCCAAAAGGCGGGCTGGGACAAGGTGGTCTTTGCCTGGGCGGGCGGCATCGAAAAGGGCGAAGGCCATTACTACATGGTGCAAGGGCCGACCTTCCTCTTGGAATACGACAACACGCAGAACAACAACAAT
>CANMZY010000234.1:0-5695 GCA_947502425.1 Verrucomicrobiales bacterium | reverse complement strand
AGGAGTCCACGTCGATGAACGCGGCGTAACCGTTCGTCGGATGGCGGAAATTTGGCCCGTAGAGAGCGGCCTCGAAGCGGTTCAGATAATTGGTGAGCCAGGTGCGCTGGGCGTCGGTGATTTTCGCGGGTTTGGGTTCCACGAAGAAGAACGCATTGTCGTGGGTGGTGACGAAACCTTCGCCGCTCGCGACCAGTCGCAGGGTGCCGGGCGGCGGCTCGGCGCCGTCCAGTGTGTAGTGGTTCGTGCTGAGGAAATAGTTCGTCCTGAGCACCGGTATGGTGGCCACGGAAACGTTCGTCACCACCACGGGGTTGGTGGCCACGAGCAGGTTGGTGACGGCCACCCAGTTGGTGAGCGGCAGGGTGTTCGTGGTCACGACGAAGTTGGTCCGCCAGGTCGTGGAGGTCTGGACGGCCACGGTGGTGTTGATGACCACGGTCACGGCGTCGATCAGGTTGGTCGTGGCGAGGGTGTTGGTGCCGGCGACGGACTGGGCGGCAACGACGGGATTGGTCGCGATCACGGTCCGGCTGGTGACGAGGACGTTGGTGGTGACGGGGAAATTGGTGACGACGACGAGGTTGGTCGCGACGGAGAAGTTCGTGAGGCTGAGGAAGGCGTTGGTGACGACGAGCGAGTTCGTCCGCACGACGGTCACGGACGGCGCGGGCACGATCACGTTGGTGCCGGCGAGGTGGTTGGTCAGCGGGAGGGTGTTGGTCACGATGGATTGGGCGTCGGCAAACGCCGGCGGGGGCAGCGGGGGCAGGAATCCGCCGGCCGCGCCCGGAAATCCCCCCGGTCCGGTGGGGAACCAGCCGATCAGCGGCGGGGCCTTGCTGTGGGCGGGGCCTTTTGGCGGGAGATCGACGCCGGCTTTTTCCAGGTGGTCCTTTTTGAAAATGTATCCGCCGCTGAGGTCCGCGCCGGGGGCGTCGGCTTCGGGCAGTTTCTGCAAGGCCACACGTGCGGGGGCGATTTTAATTTTTTCCTCCAGCACGTACACGCCGGCGTAGTGCGCGCGGGCCAGCCGGTTCGTCGAGTCGTTCAGGAACACCTCCACGAAGCGCGTGCGGCTGGCGTAATGGCCGAACTGGTTGCTCAACTCGTAGGCGAGCACGTCGCGCAGCAGCGTCTTGTCCGAATAGGGCGCGTAGAGAATCCAGTCCGAGTCCGCCGGCATGCCGAGCAGCGGCACGGCCTCTTTCTCGCCGGCCGGATTCAGCGTTTCGACCGCCAACGATTTTTTCGGCTGGCGGAGGGAGGAAAACCCGCGCGGCTTGAGGTTCGCGAGTCCGGCGAATCCGTTCGTCAGCGTCAGCGTCGTCCGCTGGTTCGTGCCGGGACTGATCACTTGCAGCCACGCGGGCGGATTGCTCGGCGCGAGGATCGAACGGGCGAAGGTTTGGATGACCACCAGCGGCAGCGGCGAGGAGAAATCCAGCACGTTTGTGTCCGCCAGGCTGAAGGCGGCGGCGGCGACCTCCCCGGCCTCGGCGTTGGTGGCGAAGGCGCGCGCCTTCACGAGCGTGGTGTTCGTGAGCAGGAGCGGCGAGGCGTAGCGCGGCGAATTGGTGGTGGGCGTCGAGCCGTCGAGCGTGAAGCGGATCAGCGGCGTGGCCGCCGTGAGCGTGACGGTGAGATGGGTGGTGAACAGGCCGCCGGGGGGCGCGATCGCGACCGGCGCGGGCGGGGCCGCCGTGATGTTTCCCGCCAGTCCCAGCAGCGGAACCAGGAGGGCGGCGAGCCGGCGGCCAAAAATGTTTTGTAGAAATCCCATGCGTTGCAACGCGATCATAGACGTGCCGCCGTGGCGGTTTCGATCAAATTTTATTCGGACGATGGGAATTCCAACTTTAGCCTGAACCATGCAGTCAAAAAAGAGTGCAACCACGGATGGACACCGATGGACACGGATAAAATTCCGGAATGGCCTAGCCGCATGAGGACTGCCACGGGAATAAGAGTCTCCGGACACGTTCTCGAAGGGCGCATCCGCGCACTGCCCCCGAATGCCGACGGAGCGCGGTTGTGTCGCGGAGACCAGCCGCAGCAGGTCCGAATGTCGAACGGTGTGGAATGTTCTGAACGCGCCCAGCCATGCGTAGCTGCTGCGGTTGGTCCTGCACGGCGCGGGACACAGCCGCGCTCCGGGTCAGGATGCGCCCCCGTCTCAATCAGCGGGAAGCAATAAAACGCTGGGTACCCGGTCTCGGCGGTGTAAAATCACCGGCCATGAACCCGATGCCACAGCCATTCCTCCTGCAGCGCGCCGTGTGCGGAAAACAAATGACGGTCAGTGCATGAATCGCCCATTGTTCATTCGATGGTTGCTGATCGCCGGTTCGGCCGGTTCGATCATGGTTGCCACTTCCGTGCCCGCCGCTGAGCAGGACGCCGACGGGTTCGTCTCCATTTTCGACGGTAAGACACTCCACGGCTGGGAGGTGATGCCGGCCAGGGCCGCGCAGGACTGGACGGTCCGGGACGGCATGATCGTCGGCGAGGACGGCCAGGTCCGAAGTCATCTCGTTTTCGAAAACAGGCGGCTCGCGGACTTTTAGATCAAGTTCAGCTACCGCTTTCCGGGCAAGGGCAACAGCGGCCTCAGTATTCGCGCGCGCGCCGATCCGACCGGCCAGCGGGACTTCCAGAGCTACCACGCCGATCTTGGTCAGGTGGGCATCGGCAAACACATTCTGGGCGCGTGGGATTTTCAGACGCCCGGCCGCCGGGAGTATGACTGTTTCCGGGGCGACCGTCTGGTGATCGATGAAAAAGACCGGCCGAGCGTGACTCCGATCGAGGGCGCGGTCACGGAGGTCGACATCAGCCCGGACGGCTGGAACGAGGTGCGGGTGGTGGCCCGGGGCAACCACTTCAAGTTCTTCATCAACGGCCGGGCCGCGTCGGAATTTACCGAGCATCTCCCCAAGGAAAAGCGCCTCGACTCCGGCATGATCCAACTGCAACTGCACGACCCGGGCATGATCGTTCACTTCAAAAACATCCGGCTGAAGATTGAACCGCCGGGCATCAAAGCAGCGCATTCCCAACGGCCGTGATGGCGCGCTGAACGATTGAAGACGCGCCACATCATCATCACGGCCGTCATCGTCGCGCTCGTCGGCCTGGGCGTGCTCGCGGTGGGAGGGCGCTGGCTGTGGCGCCGGGGTCACCGTTTTGGGCTGGCGCCGGGCGCCGAAGGGAAGGGCGTGCTGCTGGTTTCCCGGCCGGGTGAGCGATACGTCGGCGGGCAGCTCCGTTTTTTCTCGGTGGACGCCGACGGGGTGATCGGAGCGACCAACATCGCGTTTCTGAATCTCTACCATACGGAAGGCCGGTCCTTCCGGCTCACCGGCCAGTTGTGGCCCGGCGAAACGGGCGAAAAAACGCCGCACCCGGATTTACCGGATGGTTTCGCGCTGTTCATCCGGGAGTGGGACAGCCTGCACCGCTATTCGCTGCGGACGCGTTCGCTGGAGGTGAAGCGTCGTCTGCATGGCGGCCACGCGGAGAGCGGCGTGGTGCACCCCGTCTCGTTCGTGCCGCCGGGCCGGGGGTCGTGGCTGCCTTTCGCGGCCGATGTTTCGGCGGCCGGGATTTCATTTCAAGTCGGCGGCCAGTCGGGCGAAATCAAGGGGCCGCTGGACACTGACGGAGTCAACCGAATCGCTCTCGTGCCGGGAGCCCGGTTGAAGGACCTGCGCGTGGAGATCAGGGATTCGCCAAAATGAATGGCTTCATCCGCAGCCGACGGCTGGATTTGCCTGGGCGCAGGTGCGGCGGCTGGAGGCGGCAGCAAATTGAACAGGCGGGCGAAAACACAGGGAGGGATCGGCGGCGCGTGTTGGGGGAGCGGAGGAAAATTATTTCCGATCGCGGCGGCGCAAACCCCACCAGGCCGTCAGGCCCAGGCCCAGGAAGGCCAGCACCCGCGGTTCCGGCACGGGCGTGGTCAAGGAGAAGTTATCAATCGCCAGGCCATCGTCGTTGCCCGTCTCGTTAAGATCCGACCACCGCAGCCACAATGAGGTGCCGGCGGTCCAGGGGTCCGAGATCGTTGTGGTGATGCCGGCGGTGCGAAACGAGGCATCGTTGCCGTCCTTGGCCGCATCGGCGCTGGTGTTGTTGACCAAGGCGGTAAAATCAAGCGCGGTGGTATTTTGGTAGGTGCCGTTGGTCAAGGAGGCCGCGCCGAAGGCGTAGCTAAAGGTCAGTTTGTTGAAAACAGCGGTGCCACTCCCGCCATCTTTCCACTGCTCACCGTCATAGGTGATGGTAAAACTGTTGATGGTCGAACCCGAGTTGTTGATCAGTTGAATCCCGAATTGATTACTCAGACTGCCCGAGGCGTAACTTCCGAAGGCCCGTTCGTTGCTGGCGGTCGCACCAAAGAGGTAGGTGTCTCCCGTGCCCTGGGTGCCCGGGTCAACGCGGAGCGTGGTGTTGGCGTTCGCTCCCGCTTCCAGAAAGCTCCATCCCGCGGGCAGGATGGCCCCGGCGGTGATGGTGTTGTTCGTGGGCACGACGCTAAAAAGGCCGTCAAAGTTTTGGGAGTAGAGCGAACCTTGGGTCGGGTAGGAAACCTGAGCGTTCAGTTTTCCCGCGGCCACGACCAGCCAGGGCGCGGTCACCATCAAGGCCGCGCGGGCGGCCGAGGTCTGGAACAAGGAGGGTTTGTTTTTCATGGTTTTTGAATAGTCAGGTTGTTCGGGCCGGTTGGAAAAATCCAACTGACGACCGGGTGGGCGAATCAGATTTTTCACGTGCCATTATTGCTGGTGGCAGCCGCGCTGCGGCAAGCAACGTACTGTCACAATCCCAAGGAGGATCGTTTCGATGGTGTGACGATTAGCGCACGGCGGGCGGGCGGACTGAAGATGGACACCGCCGGGAGGCCGGCCTGTTTCCTTTCGCTGCCACCGGGGCATGTTCGAGCGCAGCGTTTTGTGGCCGCAGTTCACGAGGGTCGGGGCGAGGCCTGCTCCGCCGAACGATGCCTGGGGGATGGTCGCGCGATCTGGACACCAGGCCGGACGATCATCCGTCCAGGCGGCCGGTGGGCGCGCGCGCCTTTTGAAAAAATGCGGCCTGGGAAGATTACTGGAACACCACCCGCCAGTAGCGGAGCGGTTCACCGGCCGTGGTGGTGTAGGTGACGCGTTCGTATTCTCCAAGGTCAGCGCTGGCGGCGGATGCGGCCCAGTTCACGACGGTGGTCCAGCTCCCCGGGGCCAGGGTCGTGGAGGTCTGGATGGAGGCCGTCTCGGGGACCAGGCCCTTGGGACGATCGAAGACGATGGTGATTTGGCCGCCGTTCAGGGCGATGCTGACCGGGGTGTCGAGGCTGGTAAGGGGATTTCCGTGCAGGAGGAATTCGGCGTAGTTGGAGCGCCTATCACCATCGGGATCAGCGGCGGCTCCCGAGATCGCCCCATTGAGCAACTGCGCGAGCGTGAAATGCTGCAACTGCCACTTCGCGAAGGAGGTCGTGGTGGCATTCAAGAAGATGCCGTCGGCGAACTGCGGGAAGTCGATGAACGGATTGCGGTTGCCCTGGGCTTGGGTGGCGCCGTTGACGGTGACGCCCGCATAGATCGCGTCGTTGCGTGCTCGCTCGTAGTCCGTGGGCGGGAAGGCGCGGTGCCAGGCGAGCAGGGTGGAGAGCACGCCCTGCGTGCCGACGGGG
>CANMZY010000233.1:0-5702 GCA_947502425.1 Verrucomicrobiales bacterium | reverse complement strand
GGCGATAGTCCGACCCGCCGCTCCACACCACGTCGTCGAGAAACAGGTCCAGAGAAGTGCGGAGGTCGCCGGCGATTTCGGGCGTGAAGCCGGGAAACAGTTTCTCGTCCTTCGCGAGGCTCTCAACATGGTCCAGGCGCAGCCAGTGATGGAAGAACGCCCGCATCTTGGCCCGCGCCCGCGCGTCACCTAACAGGCGCCGGGCCTGGGCTTCGACCTGCTCGCGGGTGCGCAGCGCGCCCTGGGCGGCGAGCTTCGTCAGCTCGCGATCCGGCAGCGAATCCCACAAGGCGAACGCCAGCCGCGTCGCGATCTCGTGGTCATCCGGCGGGCCGGTCTGCAATCCGAGATACAGAAAGCGCGGCGACTTCATCGTCAGCAGCACGACGCGCTTCACCGCCTCCTCGGCCTTGGGCGTCTTCTGGAACTGCGCGCCGACGAACACGCGCTTCTGCTCCGCCGTCAACGGCCGCCGCAGCGCCGCCGCGACGAACTCATGGCAGAACGCCTCCACCCTCGCCGCGCGGTTCGTGTCCTTCGGCTTGCTGTTCGAGAGCCGGTCGAGCTGCTTCACGATCTGCCCGGCTGTTTCAATGGCGGCCTGCGTCGTGGCCTCGTCCCACGCCTTGGAGACGGCCACGCCCCGCTCGTAGCCCACACTGCTGTCGTCCGGCGGGAACGGCGTGGTGAGGACGAACGTCGGCGCGACGCGCGCGGGCAAGAGGTTGCGCGCGGGGATGATCTGCGTGACGCCATGCGGCGGCCTCCACCGCAAGACGAGCGAGGCGGACTTGTCCTTGGGCGCCTTGAAATGCTCGATGCGCAGCGGATAGGCGCGCCCGCCGATCAGCCGGATGACGCCCTTGAGCTCGTTCATGTCCGAGGCGACCCGCGCGTCGATCAACGGCTCCGCCTCGTCATTCACCCAAAGCTGCACGCCATTGGGCGTCTTGAGCAAAAACTCGTAGTCCCCGGTCTCCTCCGCGAGGAGCGCGCCGCGCCAACTGATGGAAAACTCGTTAGTGCCGGTGCCGAGTTTTCCCGCGTCCGGACTGCCGGCGTCGAAACGGAAATCAATCTGGCGGTCCAGCCGGTCAAAGGGTTTCAGGTCCGGGCCGGACTTCGGCGGCTTGGGCCGGTAGTTGCCGCGCAGGCCGCGCTCACTGCCGAAGGCGGCGTCGGCCGCGCCGAAGGACTTGAGGAGATCAGCGACGGTGTTGACGTATTGCCGGTTGGTCAGGCGCACCAGTTCGACGCGCGCCGGATGCAGCCGCGCCCAGGCTTCGCGGGAATAAAAAGTGTCGTGAATGTATCGCGCCACCGCCGCCGCATCCGCGCCCACGCATTTTCCCGGCGCGTCCTCCGGCATGTTTTTGTCGATGTAACGTGTGAGCTTTTCGACCGACCAGTCGCCGTGGAGGGCGTCGTCGTACTTCCCCTTCACGCCCCCGCCCGTTTTGCCGTGGCACTCGACACAGAGCTGGCGGTAGAGGTCGGCGCCGTTGGGCGGCCGCGGCGCGCCGGACAGGCTGGCGGCGGTCAGGCAAAGCACCATGAGCAGCCACGGCGCGGCACTGGCAAGTGGACGGACAAGCATCATGAAAAATTCTTCCGGCCGCCCGCGCCACTTTAGCGCGCTGGAGGCGGAAAATCGGACGGCAGTAGAAACCGCGCTCTCCAAGGAGGCAAGGCAATTGGCAGTGTCCCGCGCACGCGGGACTGTTCCGGGCCGAAGACATGCTAAAGCATGAACTCCAATCTCAGAGGCCGGCGTTCCGGGTCGCTCCGGCCGCGGCCGATTATTTCGACGTGCCGAGAAATTCCACGAGGTTGCGGAGGTCCTGCCTGGTCAGCACCTGGCCCAGGTTATCGACCATGCCGGAGAGGCCCTTGTCGCGCGACTTGATGTCGGCCGTCTTCACCTTGAGCAGGCCGTCCTCGGGCGAGTTGATCTCCAGCACGTCGGCGGTTTCGCTTTTCAAAATGCCGGCGTAGCTGAGGCCGCTTTTCAAGGTCACGATCACCGAGTCGAAGCCGGGCGCGATTTGTTTGTTCGGCAGCACCATGGATTCCAGAATGTAAACGCGGTCCTTGCGCTGGCCGATGCCGGTGAGGTTCGGCCCCACTTCGCCGCCTTCGTCGCCGACCTTGTGGCAGCGGATGCAGGAGGCCTCCACTTTCTCGGCAAAGACTTTCTGCCCTTCCTTGGCGTCGCCGCCGTTCAGGCATTCGCGGAAGGCGGCGAGATCATCCTTGGCGTCGCGGGCCGCCTCGAACTTTTCCAACTGCGCCTTGAACGCGGGCGTGGCGCGGCGCGCCGCGGCTTCGAGCACGTCGAGCTGCAATTCCGGCGGGAGCGTTTTGGCGAGCAGCTTGGCGAGCAGTGCGCCAAGCACCGGGTCGCCCGAACCGTCCTTGAGCGCGCCGAGGGTGGTGATGGCGTTTTGTTTTTCGGAAACAGTCCCCTTCTCCAGAATCCCGGAGAGCTGGCCCGAGGCGTTGCCGGGCTGGGAGGAGGCGGAGACGCGCGTGGCTTCTTTGCGGAGCGTTTCGTTCGCGTCGGCCAGCGCGAGTTTCACGGCCTCAGCCAGGCGCGGGTCGTTCCGGCCGGCGAGACTCTTGAGCGCGGCGGCGCGGCTCTCACCGTCCGCCTGGGTGTTGGCCACGACGGCGAAAAGATCGATGGTCGCGTCCTTGATGCCGAGCTTGTCCACAAGTTTGGTCGCCGCCGTCCGCACGGCAGGCGGGGAGTTTCTGACCAGCGCGCCGACGACGGGCCGCGCGGCCTCGGCGGCGATCTTCGCCTCGCGCGGCGGCACCGGGCGGTAAAGCCCGCTGACGCGATCAAGGTTCCCGGGCTTGGCCCAATCGGTCAGATGTTGCAGGGCTTCCACGCGCCGCGTCTCGGGAGCGCCGTCGAAGGCGGCGAACTGGGCGAGCGCGCTGGCGGCGGCGGGCGTGCCGAGGCGGAGGTTGGCGTTGAGGACGCGGCGGATGACGGCATCGCGCGGGCCGGGCTTGTCCTTGGTGCCGGCGGAAAGCGCGCTGAGTTTGTCCGCGTCCTGAAGGAGCGCGGCCAGCTGCGGCATGGCGTCGTTGATCGATTCGTCGTTGATCGCCCGGGCGGCGTCGGCCACGAGCAGCGGATCGGCGTCCTTAAGGAACAGGGCGACGGCGGAATTTTTCAAACGGCGCAACGCGAGGAGCGCGCCCAGGCGGACGGAACGATCCGCATCCTGGCCGGCGGCGATAATCGCGTCCACCGCACCGCTGGCCTCGAGTCCGATGACGGCGGCGTGGCGCAGGACGGGGTCCTTGTCGGCGTTCTCCTTCAGCACGGCGAAGAGGGCGGGCACGGCTTCCTTGCGGTGCAGTTTGCCAACGGCGATGGCCGCCAGGGAACGGACACGCGGGCTGGAGTCGGCGAGCAGTTTCACGAGGCCGCCGAAGGCCTGGTCGGCTTTGGCATTGCCCAAAACTTTCGCAGCCTGCGCGCGGACTTCGGCATCCTCATCGGCGAGCAGCGGGAGAAGTGTGTCCACAGCCTTCTTGTTTTTCGTCGTGAGCTGGCCGAGTCCCCAGACGGCGTGGAGACGGGCGAGGAGGCTGTCGTTCTTGGCGGCGACGGCGGCGAAGGTGCTGAGTTCGGTGCGGTCGGCCAGTTCGAACTGCGCCTCCTGCCGGATGCGCTGGTCGCGGTGCGCGAGGAGCGCGGCGAGTTCCTGGACGGAGCGTTTCGTCATGCCTTCGCCGATGATTTTTTTTGTTGCGAGCACGGCGGGGTCGCTGGCGAGCAGCGGATCATGCACACGGTAGAGCCGGCCTTTGCCGAGCATGGACCAACCGGTGACCCAGTCGGCCACGTACACTCCGCCATCCACGCCGAACTTCACGTCGGTGGCGCAGATGTTCCAGATCAGTTTCTCGTGCTCGGTCAGCGCGAAGCCCGCGCCCTTGGGCGTGACGCTCACGTTGAGGATGCCGCTGGCGCCTGGCGAGCCGCTGTAGTTGGCGAGGAAGAAATGGTTCGCAAACTTTTCCGGCAGGCCGGTGCCGGGGTTGAAGGCGAGGCCGGACGGGCCGTTGCCGAGCACCGCCACGGGCGGGAGATGATACGCGGCCTGGCCTTCCCACGCAGGGAAACAAAGGCGCTCGCTCATCCAGGGGCCGCGCGAGTTTGGGCTGTTGATGAACTGCCAGCCGATGCGCCAGCCGCTGTCACCGCCTTCGAGCAGATAAACCCAGCGCGCCGGATCGCCGCCGTCGGAGTTGTTGTCGCCGGTCCAGAGATTGCCGAATTGATCGAAGGCCAGGCTCTGCGGATTGCGGAGGCCGCGATGGACGATCTCCAGTTCCGAGCCGTCCGGGTGGCAGCGATAGACGCAGCCGTATTCGGGATTGAGGACGTTGCTCCCGTCCTTGGCGCTGGTCGCGTTTGCGCCGCGGTCGCCGACGCTGAAATATAATTTGCCGTCCGGCCCGAAGATCAGCCCGTGGAGATCGTGGCCGAGGAAGGCCGTGCGGATGCCGAAGCCGCGCGCGAGCGAACGCTTTTCATCCGCCACGCCGTCGCCGTTCGTGTCGCGCAGAAACCAGAGGTCGGGAATGCTCGTGAACCAGACGTGGCCCTTGCGCGGCAGCACGCCGGAGGCGATGCCGTCCAGAATGTCGCTGTAGCCTTGCGAGAAGACGGTGGATTGATCGGCCTGGCCGCGGCCGGTGCTGTCCGAGATGAGGCGGATGCGCTCGCTGTTCAACGCCCACTTCGCGGCGTTTTGCGGGGTGTAGTATTTCGTATCGTTCGTGATGATCGCGCGCCACATCGCGAGGTTGGTGCTGGCCAGCTCGGCTTCGAGCCAGTTCATGTGGCCGCGGATGTCGGCCACGCCTTCGCTGAAACGGAACGATTCGACCACGTACCAGCGGCCGTGTTCGTCCGGCGCGATGGCGACGGGATTGGCGAGGAGCGGTTCGGCGGCCCAGAGATCGGCCTTGAGGCCGGGCGCGACCTTGAAGGTTTTGAGGGCCTTCTCGCCTTCGTCGGAGGCGGCGCGGATTTTGGCCGGGCCGGCGGTCTGCATGGCCGGGGGCACCTCGGCCGGTTTGGCCGGGTTTTCGGCGGCAAAAACCACCGTCGAAAACAGCGGCACGGCGAGGACAACGATCAAAGCAGTTTTAAGCATGGCCGCGAATAGTAATGACGCGGAGGACGGAATCAAGGGATGAAAAGCCCGGGAAAGCAGAGGAATTTCGGCGGGGCGCCCGTGCCACCCGGGGGACTAGCTCGGACAACACAGGAGCCGCATTGGTGGTGGGCGGTCCACCCTCACCCCGGCCCAATGACTCGCACCCCTAGCCGCGCTCGGCCCCCGGCGGGCCTTTGCCTTCGGCAAATTCCGTTCGCCGCGCAGGATCATCGCGCTCAAGTTCCGGCTTGCACTCAAAATGCGGGACAAATCCTCCGCGCTCATTCCGTTTTCTTCTCCGCAATCTCCTTCCACAACGGCTCCAGGTCGCGGTCTGCCATGGCCTGCAACGATCCTGACGCGACTTCGCTTTCAGTCATGTCAAGTTCCTCAAAAAATTCCGCCGCGGCGCGGGGCTGGCAAGAGGGTAAAAGAGTAAAAGAGCAAAAACTAAAGCCCCCTCACACAACGAAACCCGATAGTCAAGTCCGCGTTGACCGGGTCCCTGATGTTGGG
>CANMZY010000232.1:0-5708 GCA_947502425.1 Verrucomicrobiales bacterium | reverse complement strand
CCAGCGTGGGCAGACCCTTCAGGTCTTTCAGGTCTTTTTTCATGACAGCAGAGTTGTTCCCTTTCTGCCGGTGAGGAACCGTTACGCCCTCGATATTAAGAACAGTGTCAAGACGCACCCTTGGAGGTTTCAGATGGAGGTTTCAGATTGCAATCCGCCAACAACCCCGCTAATTCTGGAAAAAAGAATACAACCATTATGGCTCAAAAATTATTTCATCCGAGCATCGAAGGCGCGCAACACGGGGCGAAGAGTCTCGCCGACTTCTTGGACTACGCGAAGCGTTCCGGCGCCTCCGGCGCCCAGCCTTCCAACTACATGCTGCAAGGCCCCAAGGGCTTCAAGAGCGCCAAGGAAATCAAGCAGACGTTCGCCGACCGCGGCATGACGCTCGACGGCATCTCCGGGCATTGCCCGGTCTGGGTTCACACCACGGCGTGGACGGGCAGCCCGGGCATCCGTCCGTTCATTCCGGCGGACGTGGCGAAGAAATCACCGGCAGACATCGAGAAGTGGGCGGAAAAATATGTGCTCGAACTTCTGGACCTCTGCGCGGAGCTGGGCGTGAAAATTCTCCCGATGTTCTGGGGCGTCGCCTTCGGCTGGGAAATGGCCAGCGGTTATCCGTGGGGATTCTGGGCCGGCCCCGGCTATGATTTGCTCAAGGAAGGTCAGGAACGATTCGTGAAAAAGACCGCGAAGATTCGCGCGAAGGCGAACAAGCTGGGTATCTATCTCGCCCACGAAATCCATCCCGGCACCGCCGCGATGAGCGCGGACGACTTCAACATGCTGGTGGAAATTTGCGATGGTGACAAATGTCTCGCCGTGAACGCCGATCCCTCGCACTGCTGGGAAGGCGAATCCTGGCAGGTTCGTTTCAGCAAGGTGGCCGCGCGCATTTATGCGTGCCACGTCAAGAACTTCGTCATCCGTCCGAACGTGCCGCTGCGTTTCATGGAGCCGAACTGGCAGAAGCGCGCGATGCAGTTCACCGATCTCCCCAGTGGCGAATTGAACATGAACCGCTACGTCGAGCAGCTCGTGCTCGCCGGTTATCCCGCGCGTTACTGCAAGGTGATGGGCACCAAAACCGCCCCGTTGATCGTGGAGGCGGAGAGCGCCTATCGCGATCTGGACGCGACCAGCGCCAACGGCGTGGCCTTTGTGCGGGACCACCTTTGCTTCCCGCTGGCCGCCGGCTCCTTCGAGGACGGCATGGGCGCCTGAGCGCGCCGGCCGGTCACGGGGCTGGAGTGAGACGCTTGATCTCCGCCTGATACTTTTCCACGTCCGCCTTCTCCCCCAGCCGCTGCGCCAGCGGCAGGAGCTTCTGGTAAATGTTCAAGGGCGCGGGGTAGCGGGGAACTTCCACCAGAAATTTCTGATAGAGCGCAAAGGCGTCCTTCTCCCGATCCGAGTGCGACTGCAGTTCCGCCAGCATCAGCATGAGGCGGATTTTTTGCTGCGGCGACGCCACGTGGTTCAGCGCCTGTTCGTAAGCCCGCATCGCTTCGGGCAATTTTTTCAACGAGCGATGCAAGTCTCCCATTTTTTCCAGCAGCACCGCGCTTTTATTCAGCAGGAGCACCACCTGCTCCAGATATTCGGTCAGCTCCTCCGTCTTCATGCCGGTCGCCTGGTTCAGGTTCACCACGCGCAGGTGCGACCATTCCAGCAGCGGGCTGCCCCGTTTCTCGAGGTCGAAATGCAGCGCGTCCGGCGCGCGCAGGAACGGGCGGTAGAGCGGATCGCCGATCACCGTCGTCTGCCAGGAGAGCGCGCCCTGGGCCGCGTAGGCCGCCTCGCCGTAGGAGAACCGCAGGTAAATCAGCCGGGACAAAAACGTCGCCACGTCCGGCGTGCCGGAAAGATACGGCTCCTCCACTGAACCGAACGTGATCGTTGCGCCCTTGGCCAGCAGCGGCCCCGTCCAATGCGTGTTCGTGGTCCGCAGCGTGGCCGCGTTGAACGAGTGCAGATGGTAGGCGAAGGCGCCCGGCATGAACTCCACCTCCGGCAGCGTGAACGGCCCCGACACATTGTTGTCATACCAGCCCGCGTAGATCGCGACCTGGCTCATCGGAAAGGCCGCCGGCAACGTCCACTGCGTCTCATCCAAAAACGTCTCGAAGCCGAGCTGCTGGCTAATCTGCGCGCCGCTGCGCATCCAGTCGTCGCCGATCTTATAGTCGCCGTTCGTCAGCCCGCGGGCGTCGAAATAAGCCCGGCCCCACAGTCCGTTCGTCTCGGCCTGCATCGCCTTGTCCACGAGGCCGCGGGCAATGGACGCGCTCGGCCCGTCCAGTCGCGCAACCATCAGGAGGCCGTTGGTGGGATGCATTCCGCCCGCGTTGGTCGCGCTGTAAAAGGGATTGCCCAGCGGTCCGGACAGGGGCATTTTCCGGCCAAAGATCGGCAGCAGGGCCAGTTCGTTGTCCACGGCCGCCTCGTTGCGGCGCATCTCCGGCTTCATCTTGTCCACGCCCTCCTCCACCAGCGCCGGGTCGGCGGAGATTTTCAACGGCACCCCGTAGCAGAGCACCGCGTAGCGAATCTTCGCGGCGATCAACGGCACGGGCACGGGACCGGTGGCCTTGGGTTGAACCGGATTCGGCAGGAACAATTTTTTCTCGACGAGCAATTTGTAGAGCGGCGCCTGCAACTGCTCGCGATACTGCGTGCGCGTCATCGTCTCGGTGACCGGCAGGTCCAGCCCGATGACCTGCCCGGCGGGCACCTGCCGGCGCAGCGCGTAATGCTCGGCCACGCCCCGGGATTCCGGCACGCGCTTGTTATAGACCACCACCACCGTCCCGCCCGGCTCCGCGCCGTGCGCCGCCGCGCCCGCCAGCCCCAGGACGAGCCAGAAACAATTCCATGTTTTCATAATTCAGTTGTCCGCAAATTCGACCCGCAGCCCGTCGTAGGCAAACTCCACTCCGGCCGGCAGCTCCGCCTGCGCCACGTCGTGATCATAGTCGTGCGTCAAGTGCGTGAAGTAGGTCCGCGCCGCGCCGATGCGCCGCGCCGCCGTCAAGGCCTCGTCCAGGCACATGTGCGTGGGATGCGGCTCCCGCCGCAGCGCGTCCAGCACCGCCACTTCGACCCCACGAATCTGTTCCACCACCGGCCCGGGCACCTCCTGGCAGTCGCTCAGGTAGGCGAGCCGTTTGCGCCCGCGCTGCTCGAACAAATAACCGTTCACCGTGATCCGCCCGTGCGGCAGTTCCAGCGGCGTGATCCGCAGATCGCCGATCTCAAACGGCCCCGTGATCAGCCGCGGCTCGGGCGTGAAATAACCTTTCGGAATCGGCCCGTCGTGAAAGGCGTAGGCGAAGACCCGCTTGAGCGCGTCCATCGTCGCCTGGTTCGCATAGACCGGCAGCGCGCCGCCGCGCAGGTCGCACACCCGCCGGCAGTCGTCCAACCCCATGATGTGGTCGGCGTGCGGATGCGTGAAGACCACGGCGTCCAGCCAGCCGATTTTTTCGCGCAAGGCCTGCATCCGAAACTCCGGCGTGGTGTCCACCACTAGTTTGGTCTGCGCCGAGGTCACGTAGATCGAAGGTCTCATGCGGTGATTCTTCGGGTTGGCCAGGAACTCCGGCGGATACTCCTTGCCGATGATCGGCACGCCCTGCGACGTGCCGCTGCCAAGAAATGTAAACGCGAATGACATGAGCGTGGCGACTGTATGCCGCCCGCAAACGCCTTGTCAAAGACGGGCGCAAGCCGGGGCACGCCCGGCCGCAAATAGAACGACTTGAAGCTGATCACCTCCATCGCCTCCAGATTCTGAGCGTCCGGCCCCCGCCGGCCAACTTCGGCAACCAAAACTGCAACCACACAAAACAATGAGCATGTTAAAAGAGTTCAAAGAGTTCGCCATGCGCGGCAACGTCATCGACCTCGCCGTCGGCGTGATCATCGGCACCGCCTTCGGTAAAGTCGTCACCTCCGTCGTGAACGATATCATCATGCCGCCCATCGGCGCGGCGCTGGGCGGCGTGGATTTCAAGGGCCTTTTCTACAACCTCGACCCGTCCAAGCTCACCAAGGCTGGCGCGGCGGTCAAGTCACTGGCCGACGCCAAGGACGCCTGCGCGGCGGTCATCGCCTACGGCGCGTTCATCAACACCGTGATCGACTTCACCATCGTCGCTTTTTGCATTTTCATGATCGTGAAAGTGATGAACACCCTGATGAAAAAGCCCGCCCCCGCCCCGGCTGCGCCGCCCGAGCCGACCAAGGAAGAAAAGCTCCTCACGGAAATCCGGGACGTGCTGAAATCCCGCTCCTGATCCCTGGCCATAATTCGAAAGGCGCGATCCTCCTGCGGGATCGAGCCTTTTCTGCTACCGGCTTGACACCTGCCCCGCCAGCGGAAACCTTCACGCCCGAAAATGAAACCGCGCGGCCTGACCACCAAATCCATCGCCCTGACCTTCGTCCTCGCGCTGGTCTTCTACTTCATCGCCTACGCGTGGCTCTCCAAACGGCAGACCGGGCAAGGCCCCTGGCAGGTCGTCTTCACCAACAATCTCGCCGGCATCCCGGCCCTCGTCATCACGCAGCCCAAACTCGGCCTGACCAACGTGACCCTGCTCTTCCCCGAAGAAAAAATCCCCGCCACCGGCCTCGTCCTCTTTGACACGCCGCAAAAGCCGGTGCCGTTCGGAACGCTGCTCTACGATGATTTGATGTTCCTCCCCGGCATCGTCACTTTCGACCTGTTCGGGCACGAAATCGAACTGCAACGCCGCGTGCTGGTGTTGAACCGGACCGAGCATCCCTGGCAATCCGGCGAAACCGTCTCCCTCTGGGCGACCAACAAATTGCCGGCGGCGGCGCGCGTTCCGAAAAAGAAAATGGGCTACGCCCCGCCGCCCACTAACGCGCCCGCGCGCTAAACCTGAACCCAAAGTCGGCATCACCGCCAGTGGGTGGCGCAGCCGTCCCGGCTGTGTTCCCGGGCGTCTCGCCCGTAATTTTTTAATTCGAAGGCGCGACGCCTGCCTGACTATCTTGCCTGCGTTTTCACTTCGGAGTTCGCGCTAAACTTTCTCCAGCGCAAAATATTTTTGCGTCACCCAGACCGCGCCGGTCGCCACCACCGCGCGCACGCGAAATCCGCACCGCTCCACTTCCGCTGTGAACTGCTGCAGCGTCGGCTGGCCCTGGTACGGCGGCTTGCGCCCCTTCAGCTTCTTGAAAAATTTCCGCACGCCGCCAAACGAGAGGTAATCGAAAAACGAAACCACCACCACCCGCCGGCTGACGCGATGCAGCTCGCGCAGGAAGACCGCGCGCTCGTCGGCGGAGAGAATATGGTGCAGCAGCCGGTTGCAGAACACGCTGTCCACC
Source organism: Verrucomicrobiales bacterium (assembly GCA_947502425.1). GTDB lineage: Bacteria > Verrucomicrobiota > Verrucomicrobiia > Limisphaerales > SIBH01 > SIBH01. The sequence continues at coordinate 341 of CANMZY010000232.1, read as the reverse complement.
GCGCCGTCCGACAGCGGCAGATGCGAGGCGTCCCCCTGCGCGAACCGGGCGTTGACGCCGTCCTGGCCGGCCCGCTCCCGCGCGTGCAGCAAAATCTCCAGCGCCACGTCCATCTCGATGACCAGCCGCCCGTCCCCGCCGAGCGACGCCGCGAAACGACGCGCGCCCGACGGCACGTCCAGCACGGTGCGACATTCCTTCAGCCCGGCAAAAAATTTTCGCACCGCGCGCTGCTCGCGCTCGTCGATGCGCTTGTGCGCGCCGCCCGCGAAACGCTTCGCGTACTGCTCCGCGCGGCGCGGGACTCCGGTCGGCCTGCGCTCCGCTCCGACGGACCTGCA
>CANMZY010000231.1:0-5715 GCA_947502425.1 Verrucomicrobiales bacterium | reverse complement strand
CGAAGGCCATCGCCCCGGCCGCATCGTCCGCTTTTATCCCGCCACGTGGAAAGTCGTCGCGCTGCCTCACGAGGAGCAATTCCACGGGCGCGAGTGAAGCCACACTGCCACACTCCATGAACCGTCCCGTTCTTTCTTCTGCTCGTTGCTCGCGGCCGCTCTGTCTTTCGGCGCTTTGCCTTCGGCATTCTCCGCGGAGCCGCCCGCCGCCAAACTCCCCCCGCCGTGACGCACCCCGGCGAATTCGGGCTGGCCATCCACGTCCGCGCTTGTAAGACTTGCGCATCAACTATGTCTGAAAACACTGCCTCGCCCGCCACGTCCTCATCTCCGGGAAAACTGCCGCGCGGCGTGCCGTTCATCATCGGCAACGAGGCCGCCGAGCGTTTCAGCTACTACGGGATGATGTCCATCCTCACCATCTATCTGACCAAGCAGATGAACATGGGGGAGGAAAGGGGCAAGGAAGTCGTCCACCTCTTCGCCACCGCCGTTTATTTTCTGCCGCTCTTCGGCGCGTGGCTGGCGGACAAATGGATCGGGCGCTACTGGACCATTCTCATCATCTCGTTTTTCTACTGCGCGGGCCATGGCGCGCTGGCGCTTTTCGAGGGCAACCTTCCCGGCGTTTATCTCGGCCTGGTTCTGATCGCCATCGGCGCGGGCGGCATCAAGCCCTGCGTCTCGGCGCTGGTGGGCGACCAGTTTCCAACGGAAAACGAGAAGGGGCTGACGCGCGTATACGGCTGGTTCTACTGGTCGATCAACTTCGGTGCGACCTTCGGCTTCGCGCTCATCCCCATGCTGCGTGACGAGAAAGGTTACAGTTGGGCCTTCGGCGTGCCGGGCATCGCGATGGCGGTGGCCACGTTCATCTTCTGGTTGGGCCGCAAGAAATATGTGCGCCAGCCGCCACAACGTCAGTCGCATCAGGCCGGCGTGATGAAGGTGCTGATCTTCGCCTTCAGCAATCAGAAGCATCGCCAATCCGGCCAGCGCTGGCTCGACGTCGCCCTCGGCAAGTTCACCGTCGAGGAAGTCAACGCCGCGCGCGCGGTCGGCCGCATTGTCCTCGTCTTTCTCACCATCCCCGTGTTCTTCGCGCTCTACAACCAGGTGAACAGCACCTGGGTTTTGCAGGGCGAAAAGATGACGCCCTTCGACGTGCTCGGTTTCAAGGTGGACGGCGAGCGGATGCAGGCGGTCGGCTCCATTCTCGTCATGATCTGGGTGCCGATTCTCACCTATTTCATCTATCCGCTCTGCGGAAAACTCGGCCTGCGCCCGACGGCGTTGCGGCGGATGGCCGTGGGCATGGTGCTGGCGGGCGTCACCTACGTCATCTCCGGCTGGATGCAGGGACGCATCGACGCGGGCGAACAACTGAGTCTGGCGTGGCAACTCGTGCCCTACATCGTGCTCGTCGCGGGCGAGGTGCTGGTGTCCGCCACCGGCTTGGAATTCGCCTTCGAGAACGCGCCCAAATCCATGCGCAGTACCATGATGAGCTTCTGGCTGCTGACCATCGCCGGCGGACATTTCCTCATTGCGCTGTTCACCTGGCTGAACGCGAACTTCGTGAAGGCCAAGGGGGCGCAGGAACTTTATGCCTACGCCGGGCTGATGTTCGTCGTCAGCCTGGTGTTCATGGGCATCGCGACCTGGGCGGGCAAGCACCGGCCTGCGGCGGCCGCCTGAACTCGTGGCGGCCGGCGCCCCGCCGCCGCGGAAGCCCTCACCGCGTGAACACGAAAATCGAAACCACTCCCGCCACCGCCGATCACCTCGCGGAAATCTCCGCTCTTGCCGCCGTCATCTGGCGCGCGCACTACCCCGGCCTCATCACCCATGCCCAGATCGACTACATGCTCGCGCGCGGTTACGATCTCAAGGTGCTGCACCGCGAACTGGACGGCGGGATCGCGTGGTTCTGCGCGCTGGTCGATGGCGGGTTGCGCGGTTTCGCCTCCACCGGTCCCGGCCGGAGCACGACCGAATTCAAGCTCCACAAACTTTACGTCCACCCGGACTGGCAGCGCCGCGGCCTCGGCAGCGCGCTGCTGAAAGAAGTCGAAGCCATCGCCCGCGCGCGCGGCGCGACCACGCTCATGTTGAACGTCAACAAGGGCAACGCCGCCGCCCTCGCCGCCTACCGCCAGCGCGGCTTCACCATCCGCGACTCCATCGTCGCCGACATCGGCGGCGGTTTCGTGATGGATGATTACGTGATGGTGAAAAATCTTTGAGCGCGCCCGCCGCCGATCCACCCCGGCCCCGAACCGGCCCCGGCGGCATGGAACATTTGTCTTCTCCCGCCATCCCGTCTAAAACTTCGCCATGCAAACGCCTGTCCGCCATTTCGCCAGTGACAACTACGCCGGCATCTGTCCCGAAGCCTGGGCCGCGATGGCCGAGGCCAACCACGGACACGAACGCGGCTACGGCGACGACCGCTGGACCGCGCAGGCCGCCAATCTGATCCGCGAACTCTTCGAGACCGACTGCGAAGTGTTCTTCGCCTTTAACGGCACGGCGGCCAATTCGCTTTCGCTCGCCTCGCTCTGCCAGTCCTATCACTCGATTCTCTGCCACGAGCTGGCCCACGTCGAAACCGACGAGTGCGGCGCGCCGGAATTTTTCTCCAACGGCACCAAGGTGCTTACCGTGCCGGGCGCGAACGGCAAGATCGACCCCGCGTCCGTCGAGCGGATGGTGAAGAAGCGCACCGACGTTCATTTCCCAAAACCGCGCGCCGTCAGTCTCACGCAGGCCACGGAACTCGGCACCGTTTACACGCCGGACGAAGTGAAGGCGATCTGGGCGAAGGCGAAATCTTTCGACCTGGCCATCCACATGGACGGCGCGCGGTTCGCGAATGCCGTCGCGTCGCTCGGCTGCGCGCCCAAGGAAATCACCTGGCAGGCCGGCGTCGATGTGCTGTGTTTCGGCGGCACGAAAAACGGCATGGCCGTCGGCGAGGCCGTGGTGTTTTTCAACCGCGAACTGGCGCGCGAATTCGACTATCGCTGCAAACAGGCCGGCCAGCTTGCGTCCAAGATGCGTTTCCTCTCCGCGCCGTGGGTCGGTATGTTGCAGGACGGCGCGTGGCTGCGGCACGCCGCGCACGCCAACGCCATGGCCGAGCTGCTGCATTCGCTCATCGCGCACCTGCCCGGCGTGAAAATTCTCTCGCCGCGCCAGGCGAACGGCGTCTTCGCCGAACTGCCGTTGCCCGCCATTGAAGGACTGCGCGCCAAAGGCTGGATATTCTACACCTTCATCGGCCAGAGCGGCTGCCGCTTCATGTGCTCGTGGGACACCACCGAATCCGACGTGCGCGCGTTCGCGGCGGACGTGCAGGATTTGCTTTGAGCAATGCGTAGGACAGGCGTCGCGCCTGTCTCTGACTTTACCGAACGGTGGACAAAATTTCTAAAGTTGGAGACAGGCGCGACGCCTGTCCTACGCTCCAGTCGTCCGATAAAAATCCAGCGTCCGGCGCAGGCCTTCCTGCCAGGTCACCTGCGGCTCGAAGCCCAGCGCCGCGCGGATCGCCGCAATGTCCGCCAGTGAATGACGGATGTCGCCCGCGCGCGCCGGCTCAAGACACGGCTCGAGGTTTTTTCCCAGCAGCCGGTTCAGCTCTTCCACCAACTGCCGCAGCGAAACGCTCTGGCCGCCCGCGACGTTGAACACTTGCCCCGCGACCTTCGCGGCGGGCGCTTCAACCGCGAGCAGGTTGGCCGCGACCACGTTTTCCACGTAGGTGAAGTCGCGCGATTGCCGGCCGTCGCCGAAAATCACCGGCGCATTTCCGGCGAGCAGCGCGGTGCAAAATCTCGCGATCACGCCGGCGTAGGGTGAGTCAAACGCCTGGCGCGGGCCGAAGACGTTGAAGTAGCGCAGGCCGATGGTTTCGAGGCCGTAGAGCTGGTGAAACATCTGGCCGTATTTTTCCGCCGCGTATTTTTGCAGGCCGTAGGGCGAGAGCGGCTGCGGCGGCAGGCCCTCGTGTTTAGGGGAAACTTCGCTGTCGCCGTAGATCGCCGAGGAGGAGGCGAAGAGAAACCGTTTCACCTTCGCGTCGCGCGCGGCCACGAGCAGTTGCAGCGAGGCGTCGAGGTTTTGCGCGTTGCTCTGCACCGGCTCGGCCACGGAGCGCGGCACGGACGGCAGCGCGGCCTCGTGAAAAACCCAGTCGCAGCCGGGCAAGATTTTCTTGAGCAATATTTCATCACCCGCGTCGCCCTGGACGAACTCCAGCGCATCGCCCGGCTGGCGCCAGGCGAGATTGGCGAGGCTGCCGCCGCTCAGGTCATCCAGCGCGACGACGGTCGCGCCGCGCCGGCAGAGCGCCTCGGCCAGATGCGAACCGATGAATCCGGCGCCGCCGGTGATGAGAGCTTTCATGCTTTGAAATATTTTTCCGCGTCCACCGGGAGGCCGGCGAAGGCATTGCGCGTATCGACGATCAACCGCGCGTGCGCGGCGACGCGCGCGTAGTCGATGGCCCGATGAGCGGTGACGAGCACGGTCAAATCGTAATGGGCCAGATTCTCCGGCGTCAACGGCATGCTCGCGCGCCCGGCCAGCTCCGCGTGCTCGCGCGAAGGCCGGATTACTGGAATGTGCGGATCGTGAAAATCCACCACCGCGCCGGCCTGCTCGAAAAGTTTCCAGAGCGCGTAGCCAGGGCTTTCCCGGTCGTCGTCCACGTCCGCCTTGTAGGCGACGCCCAGCAGCAGCACGCGGCTGCCGGACAATTTCCCCCCCACGGTCTCCAGCGTGCGGGCGCAGCACCCGACGACGTGCTGCGGCATGGCGGTGTTGATTTCGCCGGCGAGTTCAATGAGCCGCGTCTGCTGCCCGAACTCCCGCGCCTTCCACGCGAGATAAAAGGGATCGATCGGAATGCAATGCCCGCCGAGGCCGGGGCCGGGATAAAACGGCATGTAACCGAAGGGCTTGGTTTTCGCAGCGGCAATGACCTCCCAGACGTCAATGTCCATCGCGTCGAACACAACTTTCAATTCGTTGACCATCGCGATGTTGACGGCGCGGAAAATATTTTCCGTGAGCTTCACCGCCTCGGCCACGCGGCACGAGGCGACCGGCACGAGTGTTTTCACGGCCCGGTCGTAAAGCTCCTCGGCGCGGGCCAGACAGCCGAGCGTGAGCCCGCCGATGACCTTCGGGATTTCTGCAACCTCGCTGTGCGGGTTGCCGGGGTCTTCGCGTTCGGGCGAGTAGGCGAGATGAAAATCCACGCCGGCGCGGAGGCCGGAGCCGGCCTCCAGCACAGGGCGAAGTTCGTCCTCGGTGGTGCCGGGATAGGTGGTCGATTCCAGAACGACCAGCGTGCCGCGTTGCAGGTGGGGAGCGATGGCGCGGGCGGTGTTGAGGATGAAGGAGAGGTCGGGTTCGCGTCCGTTCTTGAGCGGCGTCGGCAGGGAGAGAATCACCGCCTCGCATTCGCGCACCCGCGCGAAGTCAGTCGTGGCGGAAAACTTTTTACTTTCCACGACGGCGGCGATGCGCGCGGCGGGCAGGTGCAGGATGTAGCTTTGGCCCGCGTTGAGCCGGTCCACCTTCGCGGCGTCGATGTCGAAGCCGAGCACGCGCGTGCCGGTTTCGGCAAAGCGCAGGGCGAGCGGCAGGCCGGCATAGCCGAGGCCGATCAGGGCGATGGGAGAATCACCGGGCATTGGCGCGAGA
>CANMZY010000230.1:0-5716 GCA_947502425.1 Verrucomicrobiales bacterium | reverse complement strand
GTTGCGGCTACCTTGCCCCGCTCAAGCTGCGGCAGCCTGGCTGGCGCGGCCGTAATTATGCAGCCATTACACAATTTGCACGTCCGTGAAACCGTCCGCCTGATCGCGCCCCGCGCGCTCAAGGCCGAGCTTCCCTTGACCGACCGCGCCGCGCCGACCGTCGCGGTGGGGCGCGAGACCGTGAAGCGCATCCTCCGCCAGGAAGACCCGCGCCTGCTCGTCGTCGTCGGGCCGTGCTCGATTCACGATCCGGACGCCGCGCGCGAATACGCCGGCCGCCTCAACGCGCTGCGCGAGGAACTCGCCGATCAGTTGTTCATCCTCATGCGCGTCTATTTTGAAAAGCCGCGCACGACCATCGGCTGGAAGGGGCTGATCAACGACCCGCATCTCGACGGCTCCTACGACATCGAGGCCGGCTTGAAAATCGGCCGCCGCCTGCTGCTCGAAATCAATGGCCTGGGCCTGCCCGCCGCCACCGAATTTCTGGATCCGATCACGCCGCAGTATCTCGCCGACCTGGTGAGCTGGGGCGCGATCGGCGCGCGCACCACGGAATCCCAGACCCACCGCGAGATGGCCAGCGGCCTCTCGATGCCCATTGGCTTCAAGAACGCGACCGATGGCGGGTTGCAGGTGGCCATCGACGCGATGGGCGCGGCGCGGCACGCGCACAATTTTCTCGGCATCGACCCGGACGGTGGGACGGCGATCATCCGGACCACGGGCAATCCGGACGGGCACGTGGTCCTGCGCGGCGGGCGGCAGCGGACGAATTATGACGCGGCCAGCATCGCTGAATCAATCGCGCAACTGCAAAAGGCCGGACTGCCGCCGGTCCTGATGGTGGATTGCAGCCATGCCAACTCCGGCAAGCAGCACGCCAAGCAGGAGGAGGTCTGGCACAGCGTGATCGAGCAACGCGCGGCCGGCAACACCGCCCTGATCGGCATGATGGTCGAGAGCTACCTCCACGAGGGCAGCCAGCCGATCCCGCAGAATCTCGCCGAACTCAAACGCGGCGTCTCGATCACCGACGCCTGTCTCGGCTGGGAGACCACCAAGCGGATGCTGCGCCACGGCCATGAGGTGATGCAGAAGCGGGGCCAGACGTCGTAAAAGAGACGAATAGGAAATTGACTACGAGCGCGGGCTTGGTAGCTTCCGCACGACCCATGTCACCATTGACCAAACAAAAATCGCGGGCCTTCACGCTGATCGAGCTGTTGGTGGTCATTGCCATCATCGCCATCTTGGCCGGACTGCTTCTGCCCGCCTTGGCCCGCGCCAAGGCTAAGGCGCAGCGCACCGATTGCATCAACAAGCTCAAGCAGATCGGCCTGGGGATGCGCATCTGGTCCAACGATAATGCGGACAAATTTCCCTGGCAGGTGGCCATCGCCGAGGGCGGGAGCGAAAACTCCGCCTGGTGGCCGGATCATTACCGCGCCGCTTCGAACGAACTGGCCACGCCGAAAATTTTGACTTGTGTCAGCGAGAAAACCAAGACCGTGGCCTCAGACTGGGAATTCGTGGCCGGCGAAGACAACATCAGTTATTTCTTCGGAATTGACGCCGCGGAGACCAAGCCGCAGACCATCCTGGCGGGCGACAACAATATTTACGGGGGCAATGGAGGTTTGGATCCGAATTGGAGCCAATATGTCCTCAGTTCCATCGACGCCGGCTGGGAAGACACCGTGCATAAGCGCGCGGGCAACATCGGCTTGTCCGACGGCAGCGTGCAGCAAGTCAACACGGCCACCTTGCGCGATCAGATCGGCGCGGCGCTGTCCGGCGGAACCGCCAACGTCATTTTCAGCAAGCCGCGGGGCACGTTTTGAGGCCGTGTGCTCAGGCCGGCCAGCTTCGTTTAACGCTTCTGCCCCGGTGTTGACGCACCATGACGCCAAATAAGATCAAAGCAGCCGTAGCCATGCTGGTCATTTTGGGCGCGTCCGCCTGGCTCTACTTTTTTTTTAACCCCCTCGCTCCCGGGATCGACCACCAGTCACATGAGGCGCTCGGCGAGGTGCTCGCGCAGGAGACCATCAAGCTGCTGGGCCCCGGCGGCAAAGCCATCCTCCTCGGCCGTGACACCGTCACCTTCCCCAATCCGGCCAGCGACACCCAACTGAAACAGTTCGAGAAATCCCTCAAGCAGAGGGGCGTCAAAGTCACGACCCTGCACCTCCTCAAGATGAATCCCATCAGCCTGATGATGGTGCCGTCGGGGGATTATTTGGAGATCTTCAAAAAATGCAACGAGGCCGACGTGATCGTCTCCTTCCTCGGTCCGCCGGCGCTTTCCGATGAGCAACTCGCGAAGGTCGGGAGCAAACATCCCAAGGTCGTGGCCGTCTGCTCCGGCGAAATGCCCGCCCGCGTCAACCTCAAGCAGATGTTCGATGAGAAACTCCTGCACGCCGCCGTCCTCAGCCGGAAGAATCCACCGGCCCGCGCCGCCGGCAGCAGCCCGCGCGACCATTTCGAACAATGGTTCTGGCTGGCCACTCCGGCCAATGTGGCCGAACTGCCTTTGCCAGCCGTGTCCGCCACCAAGAAAAATTAACCCGACGATGCGACCTCGCTCTCAGTCCAACCCGCGCGCCGGATTCTCCCCGGCCGATTTTCTCGTGGTGCTCGCCGTGCTGGCCCTGTTGCTGGCCGTGCTGGTCCCGATTTTGGCCCGGTCGAAATCGAAGGCCCGCCGGGCCGTCTGCCTGGCCAATCTGGGACAGGTCAGCCGGGCGCTCCTGCTCTATGCCGAGGACAATCAAAAGGCCCTCCCGACCCCGGCCAACAGCCCGCCCACCGGCGTCTGGTGGTGGTACAAGGAGCAGGTCAAAGGCTACATCGGCCTCAAAGGGCCTTCCTCCTCCCAGGACAAGGTGTTCGCGTGTCCCAGCGACCGGGGCTATACCGAAGATGAAAAGGCCCGTCCGTTTTGTTTAAGCCCGCGGTTTGACTACGGCAGCTACGTGTTCAACGGCGTGAACCTGCCGGGCGTGCCCCACCTCGTCGGCCGCGAGTTGGGCACCATCAACCACCCGGCCAAGACCCTGCTCGTCATGGAATGGAGCGCGCACGCGCCGCTCTCCTGGCACGACAGCCGCACCGGCAAGGCCAACTTCCCGTTCTACAACGACGCTCTAAACGCGGTCGCCTTCGTCGATGGCCACGTCGATTACATTAAAATTTATTACGACGGTCTCAACGCCGCCTACACCCGCGACCCCATTTTCGGCTACAACTACAAATACAGCGGAGACTGAGCCGTGCCGGTTGCAAACCGGCACCGATGAATTACGGTTCCCCGCCTAACCAAAATGAAACAGCTCCTGATCATTCCCTGCCTGTTCGCCGCTCTCACCGCCCAGGCCGTCATGTCCCTCGGCCCGTGGGTGCCGCTGTTCAAGGGTGTGGATCACGCCATTGGCACCAACGCGTTGCCCGACGCCACTTTTCCCCGGAGACAGTCGGTCAATTTTCTGCGCGTGGATTTGCAGGATCCCGACGTGCAACTGCTCCACACTCCGCCGGCGCCCGGCCCCATTCCGGAATCGCGCGAAACGCTCTCCATGACCACCAGCAATTTCCTGAAAGGCAACAATCTGCAAGTGGCCGTCAACGCCAACTTCTTCTGCTGCCCGGAGTACAATTCCGAAGGCCTGAACGCCGAGGTCGAGGGCCTGGCCATCTCCCGCGGCACCGTGGTGTCTTCGCAGGAGGGGCCGGCGAGCGCCTCGGTCTTTCTTTTCACCACCAACAAACAGGCCACCGTCATCCACACGAACTGGCCGGCCACGAACACCGCCGGGATTTACACGGCGGTCGCCGGCGTTTATCCGCTGGTCATTGGCGGCGTCAATTTCGGCGCGAACGTCGCCAATTTTCCAGGCATCGCCCTCGACATTCACAATCCCCAGCCCCGCACCGCCTACGGCCTCTCCCAGAACCGGCGCTACCTCTACCTGATGATCATTGACGGACGGCAATCCCCCTACAGCGACAGCGCGACGGACCCCGAAACCGCCGCCTGGCTGCTCCTTGGAGGCGCCTGGGATGGCATGAGCATGGACGGCGGCGGCTCCGTGACCATGGTCAAGGCCGATGCCTTCAACAATCCGGTGGACCTGAACCACAGCAGCTACATCCCCCAATCCGGTCGCGAGCGCATCGTGGGCAGTCATCTCGGCGTTTACGCCAAGCCCCTGCCCGGCTTCATCAACGACGTGAACATCCTCCCGCTGGACATCACCGCCACCGTCAACTGGACGACCATTTCCAACTCCTCGTCCCAGGTGGAATACGGCACCACCACCAATCTCGGCACCTTCTCCGTGCTTGATCCCACCCCCGTCCTCAATCACTCCGTCAACCTGACCGGGTTGGTGGCGGGAGCGCGCTACTACTACCGCGCCCTCTCGGTCTTCAACGGCACCCCCTTTTCCGCCACCGGCGCGTTCACGGCGACCAACTACAACGTCACCACCACCAGGCCCGTGTTCGGCATCACCAAATCCTGGAAATGGAACACCAACAATCTTGACGGCATCAACTGGAAGGCCACCAACTACAACGACTCCAGTTGGAGTTCCGGCCCCGGCCTACTTTACGTGGAAACCAGCTTTTCTGTCAGCCCCAAGAACACCCCGCTGCCGCCGAACAACGGCCTGCCGGTGACCGGGGTTCCGGTTTTCCCGACCTACTATTTCCGGACCACGTTCAACTACACCAACAGCCCGTCGGCCACCACCCTCACCTTCAGCAATTATGTGGATGACGGCTATGTGTATTACCTCAACGGCGTGGAAATCCAGCGCACCCGCATGCCCGCCACCCCCACGGTCATCACCAATAAAACGGTCGCCACCGCGAATCCCTGCGCCGGCGACGCCAACTGCCCGGATTTCTACACCACCTCCGGCAACCTCATCACCAACCTGGTCATGGGCACCAACGTCCTGGCGGTGGAAGTTCATCAGTCCAGCAATGGAAACATCGACATGGCTTTCGGATCGGCGCTCTTCGCCAATTTCACCACCTACCTGCTGCCAACACTGAACGTCGCCCGCGCCGGCAACGTCACCACCCTTTCCTGGAACAGCCCCGGCTACGTTCTGCAACAGTCCTCCCAGATCAGCTCCCCCCCAAACTCTTGGACCGACATCCCCGGCCCGGTCAACACCAGCCCGTTCAGCATTACCAACTCCTCCGAAACGAAATTTTACCGGCTGCGAAACTGACTGCGCCCGGCTGCTCTCACCGCTTCACTTCGTAGTAGTACGCCCGGAACGTCCCATCGATGACAAAGCTCCCGTCGGCTTTCACCGCGGCCGTCTTCGCCGTCGGCACCCCGTAAAGGTCCAGCGCGCGCACCTGCTTCGGCGCGTCGCCGGCAAACTTCAGTGTGGCCTGCACCGGCTCGAGCAGCAGCGGCGGGCCGCCGTTTATCAGCAGCTTTTTTCCGTCCGCGCTGTATTCCGTGCCGGTCTGCTGGTCCTGCGCCAGCGCGGTGATGAGGATGTGCCGCGACTGCGCGAGCGGCTGGTTGTCCAGCGGCGTGAAGATCAGCGAGACGAACGGCGTTCTGATTTCCACCGTCACCCCAGGCAGCGTGATTGTTTCCCCCGCGGCGCGGCCGATGATGGCCTGCGTTTTCGGCGCGGTGACGAGGATGCGCTGCCGGCCGTAATCCCACGTCAGTTCGCCG